>CAMPCG010000105.1 GCA_946644025.1 uncultured Prevotellaceae bacterium
TCAGGCTCAGCTTGCAGGCACCCTGCTGAGGAGCGCACCAGCCAATACCGTGAGTATAGCCCGAAATGTCTTTAATCTCCTTGGCCTGAATCCACTTGCCCTCTTCAGGGATGGGAGCAGGACCATGGTTGGGGCCTTTGGCCACAACACACATGTTTTCAACTTCCTTTGAATAAATCATAGTCTTTATTTAAATAATAAATAATGTGTAAACATTAGATTGTGGCCGCAAAATTACAAAAAAATAACGAGAAAATACCTGCTTTTAGGTAGACTTTTTTAGTCCTTCGCTGATTTTAAGATTGTTTTGCATCTCGGCCGAGTCCAAAGATAGCCATATTGCCATGCCGACTTGTCACTTTTCGACACCCGCAAAGCATCCTTTCCGTGTTCTCATGCTCAGAAAGGCATAGGCCCGTCGAACGACGAGAATCCCTCTGGCGGAGGCAACTGGCTGTCGCCCTCATTCAGTCGTGAGCCACGTATCTCGCCGCCAGTATCTTCGGCAGGAGCAGCCTTCGAGCTCAGTCGCCGGTCTTCGGGGTTCTCAAATCGGGTGTACTCGCCTCTGAACGTCAGCAGCACATCGCCCGTAGCGCCTTTACGGTGCTTGGCAATGATAATCTGCGCCATGCCATGCAGGTCGTGTCCGTTTCCGTCGTCATAGATATGGTAGTACTCCGGGCGGTGCACGAAGAGCACCATGTCGGCATCTTGTTCGATGGCTCCCGACTCACGCAGGTCGCTAAGCTGCGGGCGTTTTCCTTCCAGTCCTTCGCGGCTTTCCACTCCACGGTTCAGCTGCGAGAGTGCCAGGATGGGTATGTCGAGCTCCTTTGCCAGTCCTTTCAGCGAGCGCGAGATGGTCGACACTTCTTCTTGTCGCGAAGAGAAGCGCATGCCGTTGGCGTTCATCAGCTGCAAGTAGTCAATCATGATGATTTTCACCCCATGCTCACGCACCAGTCGACGCGCCTTCGTACGCAGTTCGAAGACCGAGAGACCCGGTGTGTCGTCAACATAGAGCGGAGCCCCCATCAGGTCGTTCACGCGCTTGTCCAGGCGGTCCCACTCGTCGGGCTGCAGCTGTCCGTTCAGAATCTTCGAGCCTTGTATCTCGCAGGCATTCGATATAAGTCTGTTCACCAACTGCACATTCGACATTTCAAGCGAGAAGAAAGCCATCGGCACGCGATAGTCGGCCGCAATGTTCTTGGCCATCGACAAGGCAAACGACGTCTTACCCATAGCCGGTCGACCGGCAATAATCACCAGGTCGCTGGCCTGCCAGCCCGAGGTGATGTCGTCGAGTTTATGGTAGCCCGTAGGCACGCCTGTCAGTCCATCGGTATTGGCGGCAGCTTTCGAGATCACGTCGAGCGCATTCTTGATGACGGGGTCTATCTGTGTGTAGTCCTTCTTCATGTTCTTCTGCGAGAGCTCAAAGAGAGCGCCCTCAGCATGCTGCATCAGTTCGTCTACGTCGATGGTTTCGTCGAAGGCTTTGGTCTCCACGTCGCTGGCAAACTGAATGAGTTGGCGCGCCAAGAACTTCTGTGCGATGATGCGTGCGTGGTAGTCGATGTGTGCCGACGAGGCCACCCGGCTTGAAATCTCAGCGATGTAGGCAGGTCCTCCAGCCTCCTCCAACTGCCCGTTCTTGGCGAGTTGTTCGGTCACGGTGAGCACGTCGACCGGCCGTTCAGCCATCGAGAGGTCACGTATGGCCGAATAGATCATCTGGTTTCTCGGTTCGTAGAAGCTCTCTGGGAAGAGCAGTTCGCACACCACTGCGTATGCATCCTTGTCAATGAGGAGTGCTCCGAGCACCGCCCTCTCCACGTCGAGTGCCTGTGGCTGCAGGTGTCCGTAGTTATTATCGATGGGCTGTTGTCGTGTGGCCCTTCTGCGACTATTGTTACTATCTTCTGGCATATATCTCTGATTAGGTGGCTGCAAAGTTACTAAAAAAAAAGTTCTCAGCCATCCACTCGCCTCACTTTTTTGCGGGCAGGGTCGTAAATGTGTCTAAATATTTGGTGTTAGGAAAAAAATATTGTAACTTTGCACGCGATTTACGTAAATATAAAACCACAGAGACATGCCAGAAATATCAGTACGCGGGCTCGAAATGCCCGAGTCGCCTATCAGGAAATTGGCACCATTGGCCGCCGCAGCCAAGCAACGCGGCATAAAGGTCTACCATCTGAACATCGGTCAGCCCGACCTGCCCACGCCGCAGGTAGCCCTCGATGCGCTGAAGACCATCGACCGCAAGATCCTCGAGTATTCGCCTTCTCAGGGATACCTGAGCTACCGGGAGAAGCTCGTCAGCTATTATGCCAAGTACGACATCAATGTTACTGCCGACGATATCATCATCACCAGCGGCGGAAGCGAGGCGGTGCTCTTTGCCTTCATGTCGTGCCTCAATCCGGGCGACGAGATCATCGTGCCCGAACCAGCCTACGCCAACTACATGGCTTTTGCCATTTCGGCCGGAGCCAAGATACGGACTATAGCCACTACCATCGACGAAGGCTTCTCGCTGCCTAAGGTCGAGAAGTTCGAGGAGCTCATCAATGAGCGCACGCGTGCCATCATGATCTGTAACCCCAACAACCCGACGGGCTACCTCTACACGCGCCGCGAGATGAACCAGATACGCGATTTGGTGAAGAAGTACGACCTCTACCTGTTCAGCGACGAGGTCTATCGTGAGTATATCTATACCGGTTCGCCCTACATTTCGGCCTGCCATCTGGAAGGCATCGAGCAGAACGTCATCCTCATCGACTCGGTGTCCAAGCGTTATTCGGAGTGCGGCATCCGCATAGGAGCGCTCATTACGAAGAATGCCGAAGTGAAGAAGGCCGTGATGAAGTTCTGTCAGGCCCGTCTCTCCCCTCCCCTCATCGGACAGATTGTGGCCGAGGCCTCGCTCGACACGCCCGAGGAGTATCTTCGCGACGTCTACGACGAATATGTGGAGCGCCGCAAATGCCTCATCGACGGGCTCAACCGCATTCCCGGTGTCTATTCGCCCATCCCTATGGGTGCTTTCTATACGGTGGCCAAGCTGCCCGTCGACGATGCAGAGAAGTTCTGCCGTTGGTGCCTTGCCGAGTTCAACTACGAGGGCGAGACGGTGATGATGGCTCCTGCTGCGGGTTTCTATACCACTCCGGGCGCCGGTATCAATCAGGTACGCATAGCCTACGTGCTGAAAAAGCCCGACCTGGAGCGGGCCCTCTTCGTGCTGCGCAAGGCACTGGAGGCTTATCCTGGCCGTGTGGACTAGACGAGCAATGAATCTACCCTTATTCATAGCCAAGCGCATTTATGGCGACCAAGGCGACCGCCGCAAGGTGAGCCGCCCTGCCATTCGTATTGCTACGGTCGGCGTAGCCATCGGACTGGCCGTGATGATTATCACGGTGAGCGTCGTGCTGGGCTTCAAGCACACCATCCGCGACAAGGTGGTGGGCTTTGGCAGCCACATTCAGATAGGCAACATTCTGACGATGGGCTCCTACGAGACGCTGCCCATCTGCATCGACGACTCTACGCTCCGGGCTTTCGGGCGTATCGACGGCATTCGCAAGGCCGAACGCTACACCACGACGCAGGGCATCCTGAAGACCGACGACGACTTTCTGGGCGTGGTCTTCAAGGGTCTGGGGCCGGAATACGACCTGACATTCCTGCAGGAAAACCTCGTTGAGGGCGAGCTGCCCCAGTTCTCCGACTCGGCCACCAACTATCCGCTGGTCATTTCGCGCAGCATGGCCGACAAGCTTCGGCTGAAGACGGGCGACCGCATCTTTGCCTACTTCATCGGCAACGACGAAGTGCGTGCGCGCCGCTTCACCGTCACAGGCATCTATCAGACCAACATGAAGCGGTTCGACGACGCCTTCTGCCTGACCGACATCTACGCCACCCACAAGCTGAACGGCTGGTTCGACGACCAGTGCACGGGCGCCGAACTGCTGGTGGACGACTTCGAACAGCTGGAGCAGACGAACCGCAACGTCATCAAGAAGGTGAACCGCCAGCTCGACCGCTATGGCAGCACGCTGTCGTCGCAGACCATCATCGAGGCCTATCCGGCCGTGTTCTCCTGGCTCGAGCTGCTCGACATCAATGTTTGGATCATCCTGGCACTCATGATAGCCGTGGCAGGCTTCACGATGGTGAGCGGCCTGCTCATCATTATCCTGGAACGCACGCAGATGATTGGCGTGCTGAAGGCCCTGGGAGCCAGAAACAGCACCATACGCCACACGTTCCTCTGGTTCTCGGTCTTCATCATCGGCCAGGGCCTGCTGTGGGGCAATATCATTGGCATAGGCCTCGTAGTGCTGCAGCAGCAGACGGGGCTGGTGACGCTCGACCCTCAGACTTACTACGTCAGCGAGGCTCCGCTGGAGCTCAACCCGCTGTTCATCGTGCTGCTCAACGTGGCCACCCTGCTCATCAGCGTGCTGGTGCTCATAGCACCGAGCTATCTGGTGTCGCGCATTCATCCGGCTAAATCCATGCGCTACGAATGAAGACGGCAATAGTAGGCGGCGGAGCGGCCGGCTTCTTTCTGGCCATCCACCTGAAGGAGTTGCTGCCGGCCATGACCGTCGTCGTCATGGAGCGCGCCCAACGGGTGCTGGCCAAGGTCGAGATTTCGGGCGGCGGACGCTGCAACTGCACCAACAGCTTCGAGGACGTGAGCGACCTTTCGGCCGTATATCCGCGCGGCCACCGGCTCCTGAAGCGCCTTTTCAATGTGTTCTCGCCGAGCGATGCCTACGACTGGTTTGAGCAGCGCGGCGTCAAGCTGACGACGCAGGCCGACCACTGCGTGTTTCCTGCATCACAGGACTCCCACTCCATCATCAACTGCCTCACGGGCGAGGCCCGCCGTCTGGGCGTTCAGGTGCTCACAGGCAGAAAGATAGGCAGCCTCACGGAGCTGGCCGACTACGACTTCGTGGCGGTGACCACCGGCGGCTCGCCGCGCGACGAAGGGCTGGAGTGGCTGCGAAACGCAGGCGTAGAGACCGTAGCTCCCGTGCCGTCGCTCTTCACCTTCAGCATCGACGATGCCGGGTTGCGCTCGCTCATGGGCGCCGTGGCCGAGCAGGCCTCGGTCTCTCTGGCAGGAACAAAGCTGCGGGCTGCGGGCCCTCTGCTCGTCACCCACTGGGGCATGAGCGGGCCGGCCATCCTGAAGCTCTCGAGTCTGGGGGCGCGCCTGCTGGCAGAGCACCACTACCAGATGCCGCTCATCGTCAACTGGACGTCGCAGGGCGATGCCGAAGCAGGCAGCGAGCTGAGCCGCATCATGACGGCCAACGGCCGCAAGCTCGTAGGCAGCATTGCGCCTTCGGGCGTGCCGCAACGCCTCTGGGCCTATCTGGCCGCGAAGGCCGTGGGCGACGGCAGGCGCTGGGGCGAGCTGAGCCGGAAGGACCAGAACCGGCTGGTGAGCGTGCTCACCAACGACAACTACACCATCTCCGGTCGCGGCATGTGGAAGGACGAGTTCGTCACCTGCGGCGGTGTGGCGCTGGCAGCTGTCGATGCAGCCACGCTGGAGAGCAAGCACGTAGAGGGTTTGTTCTTTGCAGGCGAGGTGCTCGATGTAGACGGTGTGACGGGAGGCTTCAACTTCCAGGCCGCCTGGACCACGGGCTACGTGGCCGCCGAGGGCATAGCCCGGAAGGCAAGAAACAAGCAATAAAACAAAATCAAATATGAAGAAGACACTCATCATAGGCATCAGCCTTTTTAGCATGACACTATCAACTATGGCAGCAGAGAAGACCATCAAGCTGAAGATCATCGAGACCAGCGACGTTCACGGCTATTTCTTCCCCTACGACTTCGTCGAGAAGAAGCCGCTCAAGGGCACCCTTGCCCGCGTCAATACCTACGTGGAGAGGCAGCGAAGGGAGTATGGCGACCGCCTGCTGCTCATCGACAACGGCGACATTCTGCAGGGACAGCCCACCTGCTACTGGACCAACTACGTGGCAACGGCCGACGAGAACGTGGCGGCATCGGTGGTGAACTACATGCGCTACGACGCCGAGACCATGGGCAACCACGACGTGGAGACGGGCCACCCCGTCTACGACAAGTGGATTCGCGAGGTGCGCTGCCCCATGCTGGGCGCCAACATCGTCAGCCGCAGCACGCAGCAGCCCTACGTGAAGCCCTACTCCGTGCACTACAAGGACGGTGTGAAGATCGTCATCATCGGCCTGCTCACCCCCACCATTGCCAGCTGGCTCAGCGAGCCGCTGTGGCAGGGACTCGAGTTCCAGGAGATGACCCGCTGCGCCCGCAAATGGGTGGAGCGCGTGCAGCAGACCGAGAAGCCCGACCTCATCTTCGGTCTCTTCCATAGCGGATGGAGCGGCGGCATCGTCGACGGCGAGCTCGAGGAGGATGCCACCGAGCGCGTGGCCAAGGAGGTGCCGGGCTTCGATGCCATCTTCTTCGGCCACGACCACCAGGTGCACAACTTCCGCGTGAAGAACAGCCAGGGGCGCGACGTCGTCTGCCTGGACCCCTCGTGCTATGCCGTCAACGTGGCCGAGGCGCAGGTGGAGCTGACCTACCGCGACGGCCGCCTCGTGAAGAAGGACATTCAGGGCAAGATTGTGAACGTGAGCGACGAGGAGATAGACACCCGCATGGTGGAACGCTTCCAGCCGCAAATCGACAAGATCAAGGACTACGTAGGCCAGAAGCTGGGCACCTTTGCCTGCGGCGCCTCCTCGCGCGACTGCTTCTTCGGCCCGTCGGCCTTCAACGACTTCATTCACGACCTGCAGCTGCGCATCAGCGGTGCCGACATCTCGATGAGCGCCCCGCTGGCGTTCGACGCCCGCATTGAGGCAGGCGACATCACCGTGGCCGACATGTTCAAGCTCTACCGCTTCGAAAACCAGCTCTACGTGCTGAACCTCACGGGCCGCGAAATCCTGGGACACCTCGAAATGAGCTACGACCTCTGGGCCAACACCATGAAGAGCCCCGACGACCACCTGCTGCTGCTCAACGACAACTCGCGCGGCGACCAGCAGCGCATGGGCTTCAAGAACTACACCTTCAACTTCGACTCGGCTGCCGGCATCGACTATGAGGTGGACGTGACCAAGCCCAACGGACAGAAGGTGAGCATCCTGCGCATGTCTGACGGCAAGCCCTTCGACCCCGACAAGACCTATCGCGTGGTGATGAACAGCTATCGCGGCAACGGCGGCGGCGACCTGCTCACCCGCGGAGCCGGACTCTCGAAGGCTCAGATAGAGCAGCGCATCGTCAGCCGCACCGAGCTCGACCTGCGCCACTACCTCATCGAGGAAATCAGGCAGCTGGGCACCGTGACCCCCCAGGCCGGAAAGAACTGGAAGTTCGTGCCCGAGGAGTGGACAAAACCCGCAGCCGAGCGCGACCGCCGACTGCTGTTCAAGGACTAAAACAGAGCCAACGACGATATGAAACGCTACTACTTCGTATTCTGCCAAGACCATCTGCTGCTGGAGCGCAAGCCCGACGGCACCTGCACCATACCCCTGCAAGAGGAGCCGCCCACCGAGGTGAAGCCCTGGACCACCGTGCTCAACGTCAGCCCGCTCGACGACGTAGAGGTGAAGGCCTACAGCATCGACGCCCCCGTCAGCGACCATCCGCTCTACACCATGTGCCCCCTGCGGCAGAGCTACTACCAGCTGCCCGAGCCGCTCTATCTGAAGGCAGGCAAGTGTGCCGAGCTGCTCTACTGGGACCGCAACACGCGGTTCTGTGGCGTCTGCGGCGGCCCGATGCGCTTCCACACCGACATTTCGAAGCGCTGCACCGAGTGCGGCAAGGAGGTGTGGCCCCAGCTGGCCACCGCCATCATCGTGCTCATTCGCCGGGGTGCCGACGAGGTGCTGCTGGCCCACGCGCGCAACTTCCGCACCAACTTCTACGGGCTCATTGCGGGCTTCGTCGAGACAGGCGAGACGCTCGAAGAGGCCGTTTGCCGCGAGGTGATGGAGGAGACGGGCCTGCAAATCAAGAACATACGCTACTTCGGCTCGCAGCCCTGGCCCTACCCCAGCGGCCTCATGGTGGGCTTCACGGCCGACTATGCCGGCGGTCGCATTCACGTTCAGCGCGAGGAGCTCACCAAGTGTGCCTGGTTCCGTCGCGACCATCTGCCCACCCTCCCCGAGAAGCTCAGCATCGCCCGCAAGCTCATCGATGCCTGGCTCGACGAGGGATAGCCTGGGCAGGTTTTTCTGTATCAACATGTCAAAGAAACGCTTTGAGGGCATCGTTTGGGCCCTTTGAGGTGGTCAAAGCGCCGCCTCGAGGTGGCTGGTGGCGCTGTTTGACGTTACAAAGGTACTGCTTTCCGGCCGACTGTTTTCCGTTCTTTTCCCATGACTGCTCATCTTTTCCCATCTTTTCCTACGATGGGGGATGTGAAGCCTCACCCCTCATATTGGAGTCCCCCATATAGGGGGACGGAAATATAGAGGGGGATGGAGGCTTCAGTAGGGGGCGCACGTGAAGCGCCGGGCCGTGGGGGAAATGAAGCCTCCCCCTCATATCTATGTCCCCCTATAAGGGGGGACAGATATAAGAGGGGGGTGAGGCTTCGTTAGGGGGTGCGCCGGATGCGCACCGGCCGGGCAAGCGCTAATTGCGCTTCAAGTAGAGGCGGTGGTCAATGCAGGGAGGCAGCTCGTCGTCGTAGTGAGTCACCATGATGAGCGTCTTGTCGCGACGGCTGCAGTAA
>CAMPCG010000106.1 GCA_946644025.1 uncultured Prevotellaceae bacterium
AAGAACCTGCCTCACCGTCAGGACTTCTGCTACGTGAAGTGGCTGGAGCTGCCCGCCTAACCGTGTAAGCCGGCTGCATAGGAAAACAAAAGAGCGCCTGGAGGTTTCCCCTTCAGGCGCTCTTCTTTTCGTATTAGGACTTGAGCATGATATGCTCAAGCACTTGACATGGTTACTGCAGGCGCTCCTTGAGGAGGGGCTCCAGCTTGTCGGCCATGATGCTGCTGCTCACGATGCGGCCCTGCTGGTCAACCACCACCATGTGGGGAATGGCCTTTACGCCGAAAGCCTTGGCTATCTGGTTGTTCCAGCCCTTCAGGTCGGACATCTGGAGCCATGTCATGCCCAGTTCCTGGACAGCGGCAGCCCAGCTGTCACCGTCCTCGTCGAGCGAAATACCCACAATGCCCAGGCCTTTGTCCTTGTAGCTCTCGTAGAGCTTCACGACGTGGGGCATGGCCTGCCGGCAGGGGCCGCACCAGGAAGCCCAGAAGTCGAGCACGGTCAGCTTGTGCTGACGGACTTCGTCCAAGAGGCTCACCTCCTTGCCCTCCAGGTTCTTCTGGCGGAAGTCCTTGATGGTGGCTCCTTCGGCCGTGTCCTGCAGCAGGTTCAGCTGCTCCTTGAGCTGCTTGACGGGCTGACGCTGGCTCATGGCCTCAGGCAGCATGCCTACGAGTTCCTTGACTTGTTCCGGCTCCAGAAGTCCGTCGCTGTAGAACGTGGTGATGAAGTAGCCAAACTCGTTGCTGATGTTCTTCTTGCCTTGTTCGAAGATGAACTGCCGAAACTTGTTCATCACGCCTTCCACTTCGCCCTGCAACTTGGCGGCCTGTGCCTCGTCGGTGGCAGTGTACATCTGCATGGCCAGCTGGTTCATGCGCTTGCTCATGACAGCCATAGAGTCGTTGACTACCTGCCACTGCTGGTTACAGAGCGTACCCTCGACGCGGGCTTTCTCCATGTCCTTGGGCAGGGTGAGGCGAATGTTGCCCGGTTCGATGAAGAACGGCATGGCCAGTTCGGGGTTAGTGGCTGAGTAGAGCAGACAGAAGAAGGTGGAGTCAGTCTGGCCGCTCAGGGTGAACTTGCCGTCCTTGATCACGATGGTGTCGCTGGGCGTCATGGCCGTCAGGTCGGTGGTCAGGAAGAGCGTGTCGCCGTCGGCCAGGGCCTCGCCCGTGCCTTCTATCTTGTAGCCCCGCTGTTCGCACGAGGCCAGCAGGGCCAGCGCCACAGCCGAGCCTGCAAGGAGTTGCACAGTCTTCATTGTCGGTCAGATAAGATACTGATTCGAAATGCTCTTGTTCTCTATGACCAGGCGTATGGTCTCGGCAAAGAGGTCGGCCACGCTGAGCTGCTTCACCTTGGCACAGCGGTGCGAGTAGGGTATGGAGTCGGTGAAGACCATCTCTTCGAGTGCCGAGTTCTGCACGCGGTCGCTGGCGGGTCCGCTCATGACGCAGTGTGACGCACAGGCCCTGATGGTCTTGGCTCCGGCTGCCTTCATGATGTCGGCTGCCTTCGTGATGGTTCCGGCCGTATCGACCATGTCGTCAATGATGACCACGTTCTTGCCCTCCACGTCGCCAATAATCTGCATGGACTCCACCACGTTGGCCCGTGCGCGCGTCTTGTTGCACAGCACGAGGGGAACACCCAGGTACTTGGCGTAGGTGTTGGCACGCTTGGAGCCGCCTACGTCGGGCGATGCAATGCACATGTCGGGCAGGTTCAGGCTCTTCAGGTAGGGCAGGATGACGTTCGATGCATACAGGTGGTCAACGGGTACGTTGAAGAATCCCTGTATCTGGTCGGCATGCAGGTCCATGGTGATGACGCGGGTCACTCCGGCAGCTGACAGCAGGTCGGCCACCAGTTTGGCACCGATGGAGACGCGGGGCTTGTCCTTGCGGTCCTGACGCGCCCATCCGAAGTAGGGAATGACGGCGTTGATGGTTCGCGCCGAGGCCCGCTTGGCAGCGTCAATCATGAGCAGCAGCTCCATGAGGTTGTCACTGTTGGGGAAAGTGCTTTGCACCAGAAACACGTCGCGTCCACGAATGGACTCTTCGTAACTGACGGCGAACTCACCGTCAGAAAACTTCGTTATCTGCAGCTGTCCCAAGGGACAACCCAGACTTTGGCAGATTTTCTCTGCGAGGTATCTCGTGGCCGTGCCCGAGAAGACCATGTACGAATGCAAGCCCCCTAAGTTAGGGGGTTGGGGGTCTGAGCGACCAACCTCAATAACGTTTGTTTCTACCATTGCTTGATTGTTTATATATTAAGTATGTTTACTTTTAAAACTTGAGCTTGTTCAGCCCCCCATCCCCCTAACTTAGGGGGCTTTGGGGCTACGACACCGCCTTGCGCAACTTCCGGAAGTGGGCTATCAGCTCCTTGAAGTCGGTCTGGCTGTGAATGTTGAAGCGGTTCCACAGGTCGCCGCATATCACCACACCGCCGAAGCCGTAGTCCTTGGCTTTGCGCACGTTGTCGATGTTCATGCCGCCCAGGGCATAGACGTTACGGTCAATGAGCCCCTGACGTGAAGCCGAGCGCAGCTCGTCATCGGTAAACGACTGACGGTCAAGCGGATTGGTCTGACTGTCAAAGATGTTCTGAAGAAACACGTAGTCAGAATTGCGCTTGGCCTCCTTCAGGTCTTCCAGTTTCCGACACGTGCGGCTCACCTTGCCCTTGTAGCCCTGCGGAACGTCGTCGGTCACTTGGTCCAGGTGGATGCCCCGCAGCCGGAACTCCTCCTTCAGGTAGAAGTGGTCGTGTACGGTGATGCACTTGTAGTACTCTTCCGGCAGCAGCGTCAGCAACCGTTCGGAGTACATGGGCTCTGACCCCGGCTTGTAAAGATGCAGGTTTTCCAGGCCTTCTTCAAAGAGAGAGGCCAGAATCTTGTCTTCTTCCACGAAAAACGTGGACTTGGTCATTACGATTAGTTTCATCTGCCATTCTTCTTTTCTAAGTGCAAACTTACGAAAACTTTTCCATATAACGCGCACTTCGCCCTCCTTTTTCACGTCTTTTATCTTTTTTCTTGACATACCTTGGCAGAGAAGTGTCGTTTCTCTGCCGGAGAAGTGCCGTTTCTCTCCAAGAGAAGTGCCGTTTCTCTGCCAGAGAAGTGGCACATCTCTGCCAGAGAAGTGCCGGTTCTCTCCCGGAGATTCGGCGGGTAAGTGACGAGGTGCGAGATGCGAGGTGCGAGCTACGGGGTAACTTTGTGCCCAATGGCTATTCTCGCACCTCGTACCTCGTACCTCGCACCTCGAAATAAACTGACGGTTATCAGCGGTTGTTCTTCAGGCTGTCGCGCCGGTGAATGCCGAAGAGGTCGGGCAGGGAGGAGAAGTCTTTCTTCAAGATGAAGCCCAGGCCCTGCGTGTTCAGGCTGGAGCGGGTGAAGTATCGGTCGTTGGTCTGGTTGTACATCTTGATGGCTATTGAGCCGTTGGGCGTCAGCAGGTAGCGCACGTCGAAGTCGCCGATGAAGGAGGGCGTGGCCGACGTGGTGCGGTCGCGGTAGCCAAACTGTCCGTTGATGAGCAGGCGGTTGTTGAGCAGGCGTCCGGAGATGAGCCCTTCGTACTCGGCATTGTTCCAGCCTTCGTCGCCCGTCGATATGTTGGCACCGAAGTTCCAGTTGTTGTTGTTGACGACGTTCTTCAGCAGCGAGTTAATCTGGCTCGACAGCGTGCCGCTGAGCAGGCTCTGCATGGCCAGCGAGGTCTGGCTCTGCTGGGTCTGTCCCTCGGCCGTGGCGTTGTTGCCGGTCTGGGGGTAGAAGCGCCCAATGCCCAGGAGGTAGAGCACCTGCTGGTTCATTTCCTGCTGGCCGTTGATGACGGAGCGAATCATCTGCTGCTCGTCGGCACTGACGGTCGGCATGGCCAGGTCGAACTCCACGTGGGGCGTGTTGGCCACGCCGCTGATGTTCATCAGGCAGTTTACGCGCACGGTGTTGTTGGAGAAGGAGCGCCCCACGTTGAGGTCGCTGAGGCTCACGCCGTTGACGGTGGTCTGAGCCTGCAGGTTGAGTTGTGCGTCGAAGGGTGCTCCGCCAAAGACAATGGTGCCGCCCTGCTGGAAGTTGAAGTTCTTCTTGATAAGTTCCTGTATGGTAATGTTGTACGTTCCCTGGCTTACAGTGTAGGTTCCGAATATCTGCATGCTGCCTTTGTTATAGTAGTTGGCGCGGAAGGCTCCGCTGCCGTTGAGCGTGATGTAGTCACCCGTCTTGCTGTCCATGAGCAGGCGGATGGTGGCATCGGGGGTACAGTTGACGAGGAAGTTCAGAATGATGTCGGACGGCGCAGCCACGGCCCCGGCCCCCCCTTCGTTCCCTGAGGGGGACACATTACCGTGCTGGCGGACATTCGTGCCCCCCTCGGGGGACGAAAGGGGGGCCTCCCATTCTATAAACTCCTGATTCGTTATGGCGTCGGGCGTACTGACGTTATAGACGAATACCGTCCCGGGCTGGGGCGTGGCGTCGATGTCGAAGGTGATGCGGCCCGGTCGTCCCTGAATGGCCACGCTGCCGGAGCCGTAGATGGTGCCGTAGAACGTGTCGTCGCCGAAGTCGTGGAAGTCGTAAGCCAGGAAGTTCTCTGCCTCGACGTTGATGTCGAAGGTCATCCGGGTCAGGTGGCGGTGGTGCAGATAGCCGTTCACCAGGGCCGTGTGGCCGTCGCGGTCGTAGGCTGTCATGTTGTGCAGCTCGATGTCGTCGGGTATGAAGTTGATGGTGTCGCGCCTGAGGGTGTAAGTGCAGTTCAGCTGGCGCACGTTCAGCTCTGCGTCGGCCACGAGCTGTCCCGTCATGTTGATGTCGTTGAGCGGCCCGTAGAGTCTGACCGCCCCGTCGGCCTTGCCCACTACGCGGTCAGCAAAGGAGTGCAGAAAGCTGTGGGCAAAGTCTATCGGCGTGCCCGTAGCCTGCATGTCGAGGTCAATGTAACCCACGCCGTTCGGGTCGATGTAGCCGCTGACGAGCGTGAAGGCCGTGGGGCTGCTGGTGACGATGGCGTTCAGGTCTATCGTCTTCTTCTGGTTGTCCCACGCAGCCTTCACGTCGAGCACGCCCATGCCTCCGTGCTCGAAGGTGAAGTCGCTGACGTTCAGGTGGGCATTAGCCACAGGGTTGTCGAAGAGCGACGTCACGGTGGCCACACCGGTAGCCTTGCCGCCAAAATCGACTGAGTGGAAGTTGACCAGGTCAAGCACGTACTCTACATCGACCCCCAGCAGATCGACGCTGATGGTGTCGGCAGGCGAACGCGAGGCGCGCCCGTCGATGGTGATGTGCTGCTGGCCGTGCTCAATGGCGAAGTGGTCGATGCTGATGTCGTTAGCGGCATAGACAATTTCGGCGGGTGCTACCTGCCAGGCAGCATCGCGCATGACGATTTCTGAAGGCAGAATGTTGATGATGCTCCGGCGCGTGCCGTCGGCTGCCTCCACAAACTGGCTCTGGGTGAACAGCGTGCCGCTCATGTGCTGCTGATTGTTGTGGTTGTCCCACGCGAGCGAGGCCTTCAGCCGGTTGTCGGCAGCCCCGGAGCGCAGGGCCAGCGTCAGCGGTATGCCGTTGTCCATGTGCTTCACTAAGTCAGCGGCACAGCGCAGCGTGTCGCCCTGTGTGCCCAGGTGGAGCGCCAGGTTGCTGTACTTGCCCTCGTTGTAGGTAAAGGCCGGACAGCTCGACATCATGCTGAGCGTCTGCTGCCCGTCGTTGATGTAGCCGCTGAGCAGCAGGGGCTCGTCGAGACTGAGGGGTATGCCGAACAGCTGCTGGAGCCAGTCGGAGCGTAGCAGCTCCAGCTGGAAGTTGAAGTCGTTGTCGGTAGGCTTGAGGGGCGGCAGGCCGGGCAGCGTGGAAAGGTGGCTCCCCACGATGTTGGCGGTGCTCTGCGCCAGGGTGGAATAATCGAAGGTTCCCTTCAGCATGGCGGTGGCGAAGTCGCTCTTCAGGGCCAGGAAGTGGCGCTGCTCGTCGTCGTAGCCGCTGACGAGGCTCAGCTTCTTCAGCCTGTAGGAGCGGTCAGAGGACAGCATGGTGAAATGATTCAGTTCGACACTGCCCACGGCATCGTTCACGTTGGTGGCGGTGAAGTGGGCTGACAGGTCGGCGGCAAACGAGGCGTCGGGCCACTTGCTCGTCAGGTTCAGTGCCGCAGGGTGGAAGTCGGCCACCCGGGCTGACAGGTCGAGTGAAGCATCCTGCCACGAGCCCTCGGCCGTGAGCCTGATGTTGGGGTCGTCCACAGTGAGCGTACCGCTCAGGTGCTTGTCGGCGTAGGAGGCAGCCAGGTCTATGTGCTGATACTCGTAACCATTGTAGGCAAAGCGGCTCAGCGTGCCTTCGGCGTTGACGCCTGGCTTGCCGCCCTTGGGCCAGTAGCCGTCAAAGTCGAGACTCATGGCCGCTACGCCAAACCTTTCGTCGGCCAACAGCTTGTCCAGTTGCAGGCTGCTGCTTTCTACGTGGCCGCTGAAGTTCTGCTGCTGGTCCATGTCGAGTTGCAGGTCAACGTCGCCAACGGCTGCCGACAACTGCACGTTGCCACTGACGCCGCTGCCTATGCCTTCAGCTTCGCCCGACAGACTGACGTTGCCCAGACGCAGCAACGCGTCGGGCAGGGAGAACTGTCGCCCAAGCAGGGCCAGGTGGCCCTCGGTAAGCAGCAGGCGGTCCAGCTTCAGTTGCCAGACGGGTGTCTGGTCCCAGCGGTGAATGAAGCCGTTGGCAGCCAGCCGGAAGCTGCCTTCCTCGTCGCTGGCAGAGAGGCTGTGCAGGTTGATGCTGTTGGCCGTTCCGCTGAAGGAAACGGCCAGCTTGAGGTCTTTAGGCAATTCTTTTACGACGGGGTGTAAACTCGTTAGGTCAGAAGAGGTTATGTGCGACTCCTCAATGGTTCCGCGATAGGCCAGCGACTCCTTCAGTAGAGTGCCGTCCTCAATGCGGTAAGTAGCCGTCACGTCGCCTAAGGTGAGTCTAGAGTCGGGCAGCTGGAGTTGGAAGTCGCGGAGTATGGCCTGGCGCGGCGAGCCCTCAATGTGTAGGCTAAGCTGCTTGACCTGCAGGCCTGACTGTTCGCGGAAGGAGAGCTTCTTGATGTTCAGGTTGAGCGAGTCGTCACGCAGTGCCTTGAGCACCAGGTGGGCGCTGATGTCGCTGACGTTCAGGTGGCGCGGGTTGAGCTGGCCGTCAGTAGGAGCCGCGTCGCGCTGGTCGTAGCTCAGGCTGCTGTGGCGCATGATGAGCGAGTTGATGCGCAGGTCGAGCGGGGTGTGACTGGTCGTGTCGCGCGAGGCCAGAGAGTCGAGCGCAAACTGGTAGTTGCCGACGGCTGTGGCGCTGTCCTTATAGAGCTTGATGTGGGTACCGAAGAGCTGAGCAGTAGAGATGGAGACGCGCCCTTCGGTAAGAGGCAGCAAGTCAACCTTGGCCGAGAGGCGCGAAGCCCTGAGCAGTTCCTCCTGCTGCTGGTCAAGAATGACCACGTCGTCAAGGATGATGCGGTTCAGAAAGCCTACGTCAACTCGACCCACGCTAACTGTCGTACCCAGCTTTTCTGACAGCACCTTAGCCACTTGCCAGCCAAGAAACTGTTGAAACTGCGTAGCGTGAGTCAGCACAGTCAGGAGCAGGAAGAGGCCCAACAAGGACCACAATACTCCGCTAATTATCTTCTTGTATTTCTTGATACGCTTAAATTTTGAGGCAAAATTAATCAATTTTCTCGGTTCATAAGCAAGTTTTTGCCTGTTTTTCTTTTTAATATACATATTTTTATGTAATTTTGCGCCCGCAACACAAGATGCATCTATCAAATATTCAACAATATGGCAAATGTAATCAAGTTACGGAAAGGCTTGGACATTGAGCTGAAAGGCAAAGCAGAGGAGACAAAAATCCAGCTGAAGTCGAACGGGAAATACGCATTGGTGCCCGATGATTTCGAAGGAGTTGTCCCCAAAGTAGTAGTCAAGGAAGGCGATAAGGTCCTGGCTGGCGACGCTTTGTTCGTCAACAAGAACTACCCGAGCGTTAAGTTTGCCTCGCCCGTCAGCGGTACAGTGACTGCTGTGGAGCGCGGTGAACGCAGAAAAGTGCTCAGCATACGGGTAGATGCTGATGCAAAACAGGAGTACAGGGACTTTGGCGTGAAGGACGTAGCCAAAATGACCGGTGAGGAAGTGAAGCAGCTGCTGCTGGACGCCGGTTTGTTTGGCTACATCGACCAGTTGCCGTACGCCGTTTCGACCAACCCCGAGACTGCACCGAAGGCCATCTTCGTCTCGGCCTTGCGCGACAAGCCGTTGGCCGGAAGCTTCGACTTTGAGGTCAAGGGGCAGGAGCAGGACTTCCTGACGGGCCTGACGGCACTCTCAAAGATGGCAAAGACCTACGTGGGCATTGGCACAGGCTCAACGCTCGAAGCTCAGCTCTCAGCGCTCAAGGGCGTAGAGGTAACAGTCTTCGACGGCAAGTGTCCGGCTGGCAACGTCGGCGTTCAGGTGAACCACCTGGACCCCGTCAACAAGGGCGAGGTGGTATGGACCATCGGCGACCCCACCGTGGTACTCTTCATCGGACGTCTGCTCCGCACGGGCCACGTCGAGCTGAAGCGTACCGTAGCACTGGCAGGTAGCGAGGTCAGCAAGCCCGCCTACGCCGACATGCTGGTAGGCCAGGAGCTGAACA
Organism: uncultured Prevotellaceae bacterium; assembly: GCA_946644025.1. The sequence goes on from CAMPCG010000106.1 coordinate 8,732, forward strand.
CGCTG
>CAMPCG010000107.1 GCA_946644025.1 uncultured Prevotellaceae bacterium
CCTACAAGCACGAACTGGGCGACATGCTGCCCACCGACTCGATGGCCATGCTCAGAGAGTACATCAGGGCCGGACGGTCGAACCAGAGCAGAATATTCGGCCATGACCTCTTCAACAACGACAACCTGACCTTCGAGCCCAACATGAACATTGCCACGCCGAAGGACTACGTGCTCGGTCCCGGCGATGCCGTCATCGTCGACGTTTACGGTGCCTCGCAGGAGAGCTTCCACGAGACCGTCTCGCCCGACGGATTCATCACCATACAGGGCTACGGACCCATACAGATAGGCGGAATGAGCGTCAGCCAAGCAACGTCGTACCTGCGCTCGCAGCTCGGCGCACGCTACAGCAGCAGCCAGATACGCCTGAGCGTGGGACAGACAAGGACCATCACGGTGAACATTGCCGGAGAGGTGAACGCACCGGGAACATACACCATGTCGGCCTTCTCCACCGTCTTCAACGCACTCTACATGGCAGGAGGCGTCAACGACCTGGGTACGCTCAGAAACATCAAGGTATACCGCAACAACCGCCTGCTGTCGACCATCGACGTATACGACTACATCGTCAACGGAAAGGCTACCGGAAACGTGAAACTGACTGACAATGACATGATTATCGTCGAGGCATACGACTGTCTGGTCAACATCAGCGGCCGCGTGAAGCGCCCCATGTACTACGAGATGAAGCAGGGCGAGAGCCTCAATTCGCTCATCAAGTACTCGGGAGGCTTCGCCAGCGACGCCTATCGCACCAGCGTCAGGGTGATGCGCAAGAACGGAGCACTGCGCTCGGTACACACCGTGGGCGAGTTTGACATGGGCACGTTCAAGATGGCCGACGGAGACAGCGTGACCGTTGACTCCATCATCGACCGCTACCAGAACATGGTCGAGGTAATCGGCGCCGTGTTCCGCCCCGGAAAATACAACATCGGCGGCGACATCACCTCCGTGCGCTCCCTTATCGAGAGTGCACAGGGCGTGACCGAGGATGCCTTCACCACACGCGCCGTCATGCACCGCATGAAGGAAGACCGCACGCTGGAGGTGCTCTCTATAGACCTGGCCGGAATACTCAACGGAACGGTGAGCGACGTGGTGCTGCAGAACGAGGACGTGCTCTTCGTGCCCAGCCAGAAAGAGCTGATTGAAAACCAGTCAATCACCATCCTCGGCGAAGTGCAAGACCCCGGAACCTACAAGTATGCCGCCAACGAGACGCTCGAGGACTTCATCCTCCAGGCCGGCGGACTGACGGAGTCGGCATCGACGGCAAAGGTTGACGTAGCACGGCGCATCATTGACCCAAGTGCCACACACACGAACGACACCATCGCCTACCTCTACAGCTTCGACCTCAAGGACGGGTTCATCATCAACCAAGGCAACAGCGCCTTCCACCTGGAGCCCTTCGACTGCGTCTACGTGCGCCGCAGCCCGGGATATGCCGAGCAGCGCGACGTGACCATCGTGGGCGAGGTGCTCTTCGAGGGAAGATACGCCCTGTCGAAGAAGAGCGAACGCCTCAGCGAGGTCATACAGCGGGCCGGAGGACTCACTAAGACCGCCTATTCGCCCGGCGCAAGACTCATACGCCGACGCACGGCCGACGAGATGGCACGTCAGGACGCCATACTCGAAGCCGCAAAACGCGCCAACAAGAACGGAAGAGACTCCATCGACGTGAGCAGCCTCGACCTCGGACCGACATACGAAGTGGGAATAGAGCTGGACAAGGCCCTGAAAAACCCCGGAAGCGATGCCGACATCGTGCTCCGCACGGGAGACCGCATCGTGGTGCCCGAATACTCGGGAACGGTGAAGATTAACGGAGAAGTGATGTACCCCAACACCGTGAGCTACGTGGAGGGCAAGGACCTGGAGTACTACATCAACCAGGCCGGCGGATGGAGCGACAACTCGAAGAAGAGCAAGACCTACATCATCTACATGAACGGAACGGTGGCAAAGGCCGACCGCAAGCACAAGCCTATGCCGGGATGCGAAATAGTGGTGCCCACCAAGCAGCGCGGACACAAGCTGTCTACCGCCGAGCTGCTGGCCATAGGTACATCGACGGCCAGCATAGCCACCATGATTGCCACCATCGTCAATGTGCTGAAATAGCACACCTCAGGCTAATATAAATTATGGAATATATCGTTTCTGCACGTAAATACCGCCCTATGTCGTTCGACACGGTGGTGGGACAGTCGGCACTGACCACCACGCTGAAGAACGCCGTGAAGAGCGGGAAGCTGGCCCACGCCTACCTGTTCTGCGGACCGCGAGGAGTGGGCAAGACCACCTGCGCACGAATCTTTGCCAAGGCCATCAACTGCCAGAACCCTACAGCCGACGGAGAGGCCTGCGGAGAGTGTGAGAGCTGCCAGTCGTTCAACGAACAGCGCTCGCTGAACATCTTCGAGCTCGACGCCGCGTCGAACAACTCCGTGGAGCACATCAAGACGCTCATGGAGCAGACACGCATACCGCCACAGGTAGGCAAGTACAAGGTCTTCATCATCGACGAGGTACACATGCTCTCCACGGCTGCCTTCAACGCTTTCCTCAAGACGCTCGAGGAACCGCCGGCACACGTCATCTTCATCCTCGCCACTACCGAGAAGCACAAGATTCTGCCCACCATCCTCTCACGATGCCAAATCTATGACTTCGAGCGCATGACGGTGAAGAACACCATCGAACACCTGAAGCACGTGGCCGACAAGGAAGGCATAAAATACGAGGAAGAGGCGCTGGCCGTCATCGCAGAGAAAGCCGACGGCGGAATGAGAGACGCACTCTCAATCTTCGACCAGGCCGCATCATTCTGCCAGGGAGACATCACTTACCAGAAGGTCATAGAAGACCTCAACGTGCTCGACGCGGAGAACTACTTCCGCATCATCGACTACTCCATTCAGAACAAGGTAGCCGACATCATGGTGCTGCTCAACGACGTGCTCAGCAAGGGATTCGACGCCGGACTGCTCGTACAGGGACTGGCTCGACACACGCGCAACGTGCTCATGGCCAAAGACCCGCAGACACTGCCCCTGCTGGAAGTAAGCGACCAGATGAGACAGCGATACCAGGAACAGGCACAACGCGCTGACACAAGGTTCCTATATGCAGCACTGAAGATTATGAACGACTGCGACATCAACTACCGCACCTCGTCAAACAAACGGCTGCTCGTGGAGCTCACCCTCATACAGGTGGCCCAGATTACGCAACCGGAAGACGTGCCTGGCAGTGGGCGCAAGCCCAAAAGACTGAAAACCCTGTTCAAACAACTTATCCAGCAAGCGCAGCCCGTAATGAAGCCGGCCCCGCAGGTAGCCGCGGCTGCACAGACGGAAACCAGGCAAGAGCCTAAAAAGACAACTACACAGCCGAACGACACGCCTAAGGCTGCACCCACACTCCGACTTTCCAGCATCGGAACGTCATGGAACAATCTGCGACAGCAGAGCAAGAAGACATCGTTCCTGCCAAACACAGAGGAGACGGATGGCAAGAAAGGCGAGGAACGGCAAGAGTTCTCCCAGCAAGACCTTGAACTGCAGTGGCTGGCCATGTGCAACCGTATGCCACAGCGGCTCAGCGGCATTGCAGCCCGCATGAAGAACATGAGCCCCGTCATCGTGGGAAGCAACTGGCAGTCGCCGGCCATCGAGGTTGTCGTACCCAATGAAATCATCAAGACCGAACTGGAGCAGATAAGGGGCAGCGTACTGGCCACACTGAAACTGCACCTCCACAACGCTGCCATCAGCATGACCCTGCGCGTGGCCCAGCAGGAGGAGAAGGCCAAGCTACTGACCCGACGCGAACAGTACGAACTGCTCACCACGCAGAACGCCGCCATAGAAAAGCTGCGCCAGCTGTTCGACCTGGAGCTGGCATAGTTACGACGCCCCCTCCTTCAATATGTGGCCTATGCGCCCTTCGTTTGGGTCTATGCACGCTTCAATATGGACTATCCGCTATGAAATACATCCATCTGTCCGAGACCGACTCTACCAACCGCTGGCTTCGCTCCCACGCTGAGGAGTTTTCCTCAGAAGAGCTCACCGCCGTGTGGGCTGACCACCAGACAGCGGGTCGCGGATGCGGCACCAACACCTGGGAGAGCGAACCTGGACAGAACATTCTCTTCTCCCTTCTCTGTCACCCGAAGAACACGCCCGCCGCTCACCAGTTCCTGCTCTTGGAGGCAATGGCACTGGCCGTGAAAGACATCCTCGACAGTACGCTGCCGCAGGGCGAAGAAATCAAGATAAAGTGGCCCAACGACATCTACTGGCACGACAGCAAGCTGGGCGGTACACTCACCGAGTGCGCCCTCAGTAGCCAGAACATGCGCTGGTGCATCATCGGCACCGGGCTGAACGTCAATCAGACGGCCTTTTCCGCCCAACTGCCCAACCCCGTGTCGCTGGCACAGATAACGGGCCGGCATTTCGAGCTGACTCCCCTACTCCACCGCCTCTGCGAAGCCTTCGCCCAGCGCTTGCAGCTACTGGAGCAAGGCGATGCCGAAGCGATGCAGGCCGAATACGCGGCCGCCCTCTACCGCCGCCAAGGCTTCCACCCCTACCGCGATGCCCACGAGGACTTTGAGGCCGAAATCATGAGCGTTGCCCCCGACGGCACGCTCACCCTGCGCGACCGTTTTCAGCGTCTGCGCAGCTATAAGTTCAAGGAAGTTTCGTTCAGGATTTAAAGCGATAAGACGAAACGCAATATAACGATATAACCAAACACCCCCAAAAACAATGTCAAGATTCAATCGTATTCTACTGAAGCTGTCGGGCGAGAGTCTGATGGGCAAGCAGGGCTATGGCATAGACCCTGAGCGGCTGTCGCAGTATGCACAGCAGATAAAGGATGTCCACGAGCTGGGCGTTCAGATAGGCATCGTCATCGGCGGCGGCAACATCTTCCGCGGACTGAGCGGCAGCCAGAAAGGTTTCGACCGCGTGAAGGGCGACCAGATGGGCATGTGCGCCACGGTCATCAACTCCCTCGCCCTGAGTTCCGCCCTGGGTGCCGTCGGCGTGAAAAACCGTGTGCTGACGGCCATCCGCATGGAGCCCATCGGCGAGTTCTACACTAAGTGGAAGGCTATCGAGGCCATGGAGCGCGGCGAGGTCTGCATCTTCTCTGCCGGCACCGGCTCGCCCTACTTCACCACCGACACCGGCTCATCGCTGCGCGGCATTGAGATTGAGGCCGACGTCATGCTCAAGGGCACCCGCGTGGACGGCATCTACACCGCCGACCCCGAGAAGGACCCCTCGGCCACGAAGTTCCACGACATCAGCTACAAGGAAGTGCTGGCCCGCGGGCTGAAGGTAATGGACCTCACCGCCATCTGCATGTGTCAGGACAACAACCTTCCCATCTACGTCTTCAACATGGACGTGCCGGGCAACCTGCTCCGCGTCATGCAGGGCGAAGAAATCGGCACGCTGGTTCACCCGTAACAATAGTTTATAGTTAATAGTGAATAGTGAATAGTTGGCTGCGCTAAGAAGTGAGCCATTCACTATTCACTATAAACTATTCACTATTAACTGATAGGTATCTGTAGATTTCTGCCGTCCAGTCCTCTCCGTTCTTAGGGCAGAAAGTATTGATGCCAATCTGACTGGCTGCGGCAACATTGCGCGGCCCGTCGTCCACGAAGAGACATTCTCCCGGCGGTATCTGCTCGGCCATGAGCACCCGGCGGAAGAATGTCTCGTCGGGTTTCATCACCTTCATCTGATAGCTCAGGTAGCAGGCGTCGAAATAATAATCCAGGGCGTGGCCCTTCCCGACGAAGGCCGGTGACATGGCCCAAGCCATCATGCAGGGGTTGGTGTTCGAGAGTAGCACGACGCGGTAGCCCTCCTTGCGCAGCCTCACGAGGGCGTCGAGGTTGCGCTGCGGCACTTCCTTGGCGTAGCCCTGCCAGGCATATTCACACTCGGCCATTGTCACTTCGCGGCCTATCACTTTGCTCAGTTCGCGGCGGAAGTCCTCGGCCGTGATAAGCCCGTTTTCCAGTTCTCCGAAGATGCCCTTCTGCGTATAAGGGTCCAGCCATGTCGAGGCATCCTTCAGTCCCAGTTCGGTGAAGCGTCGCAGTGCTTCGTCCTGGTCGATGGTAAGAATGACACCACCGAGGTCGAAAATAACAGTTCTTATCATCTGAAATCTTTCATTGCGCGGTCCATTTCCCTACGGTCTTCCTTTTCCTTCAGCGTCTGCCGCTTGTCGTAGGCTTTCTTTCCCTTGCAGAGGGCCAGGTCCATCTTGGCGCGCCCGTTTGCGTCTATCCATATCAGCGTAGGCACGATGGTGTAGCCCGTCTGGCGGGTGGCGCTGTCCAGCCGTGCTATCTCGCGCCGGTTGAGCAGCAGCTTGCGGTCTCGCTTCTGTTCGTGATTATTATAAGAACCATAGAAATAAGGACTTACGCTCATTCCCTTCACCCACACTTCGCCGTTGATGATGGTGCAGTAGGTGTCTACCAGGCTGGCCTTTCCGGCGCGGATGGACTTAATCTCGGTGCCGGTGAGCACCAGTCCGGCGGTGTATTCCTCAATGAAGAAATACTCAAAGGCAGCCTTTCTGTTCTTTATCTGTACGGGGCTCTTCTTGCGTAGCTCCTGTTGTTCCTTGTTCATTGTCTGATGGTGATGATGTGACTCAGGGGATTACGGTGGCAAACTGCTCTATGTGGCTGTCGATGTAGTGTGCAATCTCTTCGGTCCATCGCGGTTCGTTCTCGATGAAGTCATCGTCGTAGTCGTCGAACTGCGGGTACTGCTCATAGAGGGCCATGAACTCCTCGTCGTTGCAGTCGCGCTCCAGCGCCTCGCGGTTCTCCAGCCACAGCGTGTGCACCTCGTAGAGCATCTTCGACAGGTCTCGCACGCCCCACATCTTGTTGAGCGCCTTGGCGAAGGGATTCTTGAAGATGAACGGCCCATAGCCATTGTGTATCAGCTGGATAAACCCGCCCACCATCAGCTCTTCTCTCAGTGTGTCCCAGCAGAGGAGGGTCATCTGGTCGGCGTTGAGCTCGGCCATGGTCTCTGGCGTAGGCTCACCGCCGACGGCCTCGCGCAGCGCCTTGACAAACACCTGCACAAAGTCGGCCATGCCTGAAAGCGCAGCCTGCGACAGCTCGGAGTCTTTTACAATTATCTGTTTCATATCTGGCCGCAAAGTTACAACAATTCCCTCAAACCACCAAATATAGTAAACGAAATAAATATTTTCTTTTAATTGACGGTGGCGGCCTCACAGGCCGCACAATAAACGAAAAGAATTACGGCGTTCACTATAAAAGCGAGAGCCGCGGGGCCTCGCCGCCCGCGGGGTGGTCGCTGGCTGTGGGTTCAGAGCAGCCGGCGTATCTCCTCGTCCACGTCGTCCATCTGCGATGAGCGCTTCTGCAGCTGTCCCTGCCGGTCGATGGTGAAGAACTCGGGCACCTCCTGCACGTTGTAGCTGGGCAACGACGAGGCGTCGGGGTCGAAGACGCTTATCCAGGGCAGGCGCTCGGTCTGCTGTTTCCAGAAGTGCTCGTCGCTGTCGACGCTCACCTGGTAGATTTCGAGTCCCTGGGCGTGGTACTTGTTGTAAAGCTCGCGCAGTTCGAGTATTCGTGCGGCCGACTCTTTCAGCGCGAAGGAGTGGAAGTCGAGCAGCACCACCTTTCCGGCCAGCTCGGTCAGGCTGCGGGTGTTGCCGCTGGCGTCGGGCAGCCTCAGCTCTATGAGTCCGGCGGTGACGATTTTGTCCTCCAGCCCGGCGGTGTTCTGCCTGGCCTTGACGGCGCGCTGCTCGTTCATGCCCTTCACGGCAATGTTATGCAGCTGCTCGGTGCGCAGTGCGCCGGGGTAATAGGTCTCCCAGCACGTAGCCACGGCTCCGAAGGCCTTCATGTCCTGGGCGTCGGCGCGGTCGAAGAGGTTCCACTGTCCCAGCGTCTGGAAGAGTGCGAAGTAGGCGTATGTCTTCTGGGGCTCCACATATATATATTGTTTAGTGGCGACGGCCTTGTACTCGTCCACCATCTGGCTCAGCGAGTCCAGGCGCTGCTGCTGCGTGAGGGTGCCGTTGCGCTCCAGTGCCACGGCGCGCTGCTGCAGGGCCTGCTGCATGAGGGCCAGCTGGCGTATCTTCTCGCAGTTGTCCGACCCGCTGACGCTGTAGTTGCTGCCCATGCCGGGGTACTTGGCGCTGACGGTGACGGTCTCGGTGGAGTCGATGGAGAGGTTCACTATCTGGTTGTGCAGGCGCAGGGCGTAGAAGTCGGGAGCCTCGGGAGCACTGCCCTTGAAGGCGAACCGCCCGTCACTGCCCAGCTTCACCGAGTCCATCAGCTCGGGGCCCGACAGGGCCTGGTGGTAAAGGTAGAGCGTGGAGTCCTGGGCGCCCTCTACGGTGCCCTCCACGGTGAACTGCTGTTTCTCTGTACACGCTGCAAAAGCCATTGCGGCGAGTGACACTATGATTGCTTTCTGTTTCATCAGACTATCGGTCTATTCTCTATTCACTATTCACTATAAACTATAAACGATGACCTACCCCACCGTCCCTTCCAGCGAGACGCTGAGCAGTTTCTGTGCCTCGACGGCAAACTCCATGGGCAGTTTCTGCAGCACCTCCTTGGCATAGCCG
>CAMPCG010000108.1 GCA_946644025.1 uncultured Prevotellaceae bacterium
GTTACGATTTCATGCTCAGCTCCCTGAACCCCTGGCTTTTTGGTGACGTAACGGCGAAATCAGAAAATACCCACCGCGGGGGAATCTTCATTCCACGCGGTGGGTATTTTGTCGGGTGCAGGGGAACTTGACGAGCAATATTCCCTGCAACGACAGAGTTGAAGCTTATTCCGCCATGATGGTAATGACCGACGAGATGTCGGCCACATCAATCGAGCCGTCGGCATTGACATCGGCAACGGGATCGTTGGTGCCACTGGCCATGACGGTGATGATGGACGAGATGTCGGCCACGTCGACGGCTCCGTCGGCGTTGACGTCGCCCTTCTTCTTGGGTTCGCCGTTGATGATTATGTCGAGTGCAGCGTCGCGCCCAGCCAGGCCGAGGTCGTAGGTCTCAGGCGAGAGGCCGATGACGAGGGGTATGTTGCCCTCATCGTCGGTGAGGTCGAAGGCCGACATGACGAAGTAGGCCTGCTTGGCGGGCACAAAGACCTTTTCGGCGTAAGAGGGATTGAACTCGTCGGTGGTGCCAAACTGCACGAAGGCGCCCAAGGCGGGCACGAAGACGTAGACGTAGACCACGTCGCCGGTGACACTCACGCCCTTGTCGCCACTCCACTGCACCAGACCGTAACCCTTGCGGGCCATGCCATAGCCCAGCTTGTAGGCGAAGCGCACACGGCCCTTTCCGTAGATAATCGACGGCAGACCGTTAATCTGCGCCACGTCGATGTGAGCGTCCTCCTTGGCCATGTCGAGGTAAATCTTACCGTCGTCACTGCGCGTAAGGTCCTCGCTCTCCATCACCAGAACGTGAGCACCGGCCTTCATCGACTCGTCGGTGAGCACCCAGGGCTGGCCGAGGTTGGCCACGGCGAAGCCTCCCTCCTCGGGCAGGTCGAAGTAGGGCGCGTCGATGGCGGTAAAATAGGCATAGAGATGCTCACCGCCCTGAACGGTGAAGGTGTAGGGATTTTCACGGCTTACGACATTGCCCATCGACGGGGCATCCTGCCAGTACTCAAACTGGAAGCCGTCGTTGGCAATGGCACGCACGGTGACCTGGTCGCCCGGCTCGTTGACGGGCTTGCTAATCCACACGGAACCGCAGGCGGCGTGTATCTCCATGTCGGCATCCTGATTGACGGACATGCTCACACGGGCACCACGGGTGAAATAGGCGAAGATGAGGTCGGTGGCAGCAGCGGGGAAAGTGCCGTTCTTGGCCTCGGCCTGCGTGCTGTAGACTTTGGTGTCGTCATCGAGGGCGACCATCATGATGTACTCGGAATCCTCGCTGATGAGCTCGTCCTTCTCTGAGTCGAAAACGCCGTCGCCATCGTCGACATACCAGCCGCCAAAGATGTAGCCCTCGGCGGTGACGGGGTTGGCATAGAGATAGACCATGGTGAAGGCACTGCCAAACATGTTGCCCACGGGCACAGGCTGCTTGAAATCCCACTCCGCACGCCAAGACTTAATCGAAGACTCCTTATAGAAGGGGAACACCTTACCGCCGGTCTCGGGGGTGGCCTTCACTTTGATGAAGATGTTGGCATAGCCCATGAGCTCGTATTCGTCCTGGGCCTGCACACTGGTGGGGGAAACAAGGGCAACGACCGTCAGAAGCAGCGTCGCCACAACAGAGGTTAATGTTTTCTTCATATACATATAGTTTTTTATACAACGAATCATTTATTTTACTTCCGCGAGCTTTGCCTGCCGGGAGTGATGGGGGGACTTATTGGGCCATGATGGTGATGACGGCCGATATGTCGGCAACGTCTATCACGCCGTCGTCGTTGACATCGCCGGGACCCGACGCTGATGCGTCGGGAGTGGTGGCATTGGACATGACGGTGATGATGGCCGAGATGTCGGCCACGTCCACGCTGCCGTCGCCATTGACGTCGCCCCGCACGATGTCTGCCGCACCGTAGGGACGTATCGCGCTCTTGGCAGCGTTGACCACCTCGCCGCTTTCAGTGTTGATGAGCATGGCGATGGCCGTGAGCCGGTTCTTGTCCTGAATGAGCCGCTGAGTGTGGCTGGCCAGGGTGGTGACCACGTTGGTGTAGGTCTGAGGCTCGAAGGACACGATGGGGGCCTTGATGCTGCCCTCGATGCCGCTCTTCACGCCGAGGGTGTTCACCGCTACGTGGTTGTAGGTAACACCAGGCACGTGGTAGGGCGACGAACGCCAGAAGGCCAGGTCTTCGTCAAGATATTTCTCGCCCTCACTGGGCGTGAACTCAGCCGAGAAATAGTTGGTCTGCTTCCACTTGTCGCCGGTGCCGGTCAGGCCGTCCTCGGTGAGAACGAAGATGAGACGGTAGGGAGCTTTGCTGCTGTCAATGTTGAAGGTGGTGGTGGCGGTGAAGCGTACGTCCCACTGGAACTCATCGTCCCACTGAGCCTTGAGCTCTACCTTTGCCTCGGTGGGCATGGCCAATGAGGCGGCAAAGTCCTCGTCAATGCCGTAGTGGAAGGCGCCGCGCTTTCCGCTGCCGCTGTAAGGGTCGAACTTAAACGCCAGGCGATTGATGACACACGAAGGGGCTCCGCTGCCGGGCAGCAACTGTTCCTGCACGTCGGGGTAGCCGGGTATGGCCATCGGCTCGCCCGAGCCGGTATGCACGGCTATGCCTATGAAGCGGTCGCCAAACTGCTCGGCCAGGCGCTCCATGCCCACCATGCCACGCGGACAGTGGCCGCACCAAGTGCCCGTGAACTCCTCCACCACCGAGCGGCGCACAAATGGCTCCTGAGCGTTGGCGGGAAAAACGGACAAAAGCGAAACGAGAAACAGGAAAGCCGTGCGGCCGAAAGAAAGGGGGAAGGTCATGTTCTATTTTCGATTATCTATTTTCGATTATCTATTATCGATTATCTATTATCGATTATCTATTATCGATTATCTATTATCGATTATCTATTATCGATTTCCGATTTACTATTTTCGATTTCCCAAAGCCTCCCCCTCGGGGGGAGGTTGGTGGGGGCTTCTCGGGGGGAGGTTGGTGGGGGCTGGTACTGGGGGCTGGTACTTTAATCCTGCAGTATCGTGCCCTCGGGTCCGACACGCATGAGCACGGGTGTTGCAAGCTGTATGACGGTGGAGGTGATGAAGGCCGAGGAGGAGCGGACGATGAAGCCACCCAGGGTGTGCCCCTCCCAGTTGGCCATGGTGAGTACGGAAGAGTTGTAGCCAGTGTTCGCATTGTAGGTCAGGCGGGCGGTGACGCCAGTGCCCGAAGCCACGGCAAGCATACCCTTATCGTCATAGAAATAGCCGCTGACGGTGGACTGCCCGCTGCTGTAGAGCACGAAGTTGGAGGGGATGAAGAGTGTACACGTAGTTTTGTCTATCGACACTGGTATATAGCTGTTGGAGTAGCGTTCCTGGGGCCAGTGCATGAGCAGGCTGTCGCCCCGCTCGATGATGTCGAAACGGGTGGCAGAAGCGGGGCCGCCGACGCCGCCATAGTAGCCCATGAGGTAGTAAGAACCGAGGATGTCGTTGGCCATGTCGAACTGTGCCACGCGCAGCGTGTCGGCCATGTCGCCGCAGGCAAAGGCGATGAGGCCCCGGCGTATGTGTCCGCCTACGTTGCTGTCGACGGTGACACGCAGCGTGTTGCCGTCGAGCACGGGGTGCAGCCAGTCGTCGGGGGTGCTGACATCGAGCGGCAGCGAGTGGCTCACGGTGGTGGTGAACGTGGTGCCCTCGGCAGGAGCATACTGGCCACTGACGGGCAGGGGCAGGTCGAGCACCATGCCCTGCTGCTGTACGGGCAGCTGACGGTGGGTGGCGCCAGCGGTAATGGTGAGCAGCGCGGTGCGCCCGTCGAAGCTGGCGTTGTCGGTCACGGTGACCGTCACCACGTTTCCGCTGACAGTGGCCGAGCACCAAGGCTGGTCGACGTCAGCACTGATGGTGCCCTCGGCCTCCACAACGACATTGGCACTGCTGCCCTTCGAGCTGAAGAGCAGGTCGTTCTGCACAATGCGGATGGTCTCCGTCTGGGGCACGTAGCCCTGGAGATCGTCATCGCTGCACGCTACGCTGAATGACAAATGATAAACGACAAATGACAAGCTCAGTGCCATCATCCATCTTTCTTTTATCCTCTTAACCATTATTCTCGCTATTTTCGTTGTCAAAATATTTCCCGTTTCTCGTTCATTCCATCCTTCCCTTCTTGTTCAGCGACTTGAGATTGGCGAAGAGGTAGGAGCCGTTGGTGAGCCAGTCGGGGTCGGAGCATAGGCCAGCCGTGAGATTGCCGTCGGCATTGGTGTAGAGATAGATGATGATGCCGCTGTTCACGTTGTCCGTATTAGGATTAGTGGCCGTGAAGTTGAAGCGCGGATAGAAGCGGTTGCCATTCCAGCGTATGGTGAACTGCCCCTCGTCGGTGATGCCGATGTTGGAGAGGCTGCCGCTGGCGTAGTTGGTCGTTGCCCAGTAGTAGGTATTACCGCGCGAGCTGCCTATCACCTGTGCTCCAAGGCGCAGGTCGCCGGTAGCCACGTCGTAGCGCAGCACGAGGTCGTACTTCGAACTGAGGCCCTGCATGAGATAGGTGCCTTCCAGCCGGTTGGGCTTCAGGTAAACGTCAACGCTGTTGTTGTCGTAGGTCAGCGTGTACTGGCCCTCGTAGCGCGAATAGCTCATGAAGTCGGAGGGATAGGCCACGCCTTGCAGGGTGACGCCGGCACCTTCAGTGTCACTGCAGGTGAGGCGCCCGCTGGTGGCATCGAAGTCGAACGACTGCACACTGACGCCGCCATAACGCAGTGGCTGATAGAGACGTATGCCACGGTCGGTGTAGGTGTAGTGTACGTCGAACGTGTCACGCCCGCTGACGATGTTGATGCTGCGCGTCACGGGGTTGGTCTTCGCCGCAATGGAGCGCGAACCGATGTTTCCATAGATGGAGTCCACGAAATGGTCGAAGACGCTGATGGTCTTCTCTGCATACTCGTCGGGGCTGGCAGTGAGACGGCGCAGGTACATGGTGTTGCGCGTCTTCTTGCCATAAAGGGAGATGAAGTCCTCGGAGAGACTGTCGATGACAAACTCAAAGTCGCCGCCCTTGGCCTCATACTCCTCGGTGCTGGGCGTGGCGAAGTAGTGCAGCAGCGAGTTGTAGCTATCAAAGGTGAGCACAGGCCCGTTGTCGTTGGTCAGACGGTAGAGCGACGTCTCCGTGCTGTCGGGAATGAGCGAGCAGCCCACGGTGGCAGTGAGCGAGTCGAAGCGCACGGTGTAGACCATGCCGCCGAAAGCCAGGTCGCTACCGGGGTAGTACTCGAACTCCCAGCCGTACTCGGCACTGCGCAATATCTGGCGGGCACGGTCGGTGGTGGCCGCCAGCCGCTGGGAAGCCGACTGGGGGAAGTAGTCGTCGACCTCGGAGGAGCATGACGTAACGAGAATTGAGAAATAGGAAATGAGAAAGGCTCCACACAGCCACTTCCACGGTTTATCTGTCATACCAATCATTCTATGATAAATAAAGATGAGAAATAAGAACCCTCGGCAACCATTCAGCTTTCCAGAGAGTGCAGGTCGACGTAGCCTCCTACGAGCTGCTTCTGCCGGCGCTGCAGCGAAGAGCGCAGCTGGTCGAGGTCGATGTTAAAGGTGGTGAGCATATAGTCCTTCACGATGTCCAGCTTTGCGGTGATGGCCCGTGCGCCGTCGGTGCCGGCCTGTTGCATCCAGGCATCCCAGCGCGTCTCGGGGGTGCAGACGTAGAGGGAGAGCATCTCGGCAAAGTCTTCCTTGTCAGAGTGCTGGGCGTAGGCGCTGATGAATCCGCGCTGCAGGTAGCCCTGGTCCAGCGGAGCCTCGCTCCACTTGTCGGCCACGTAGGCCGTACCCGTGATGAGCTGGTATTCGGCGGGATAGTCCTTCGTCTGGTTGAGGATATGGGTAAACTCGTGGTGGATGGTGCGCAGGTAGTACTCGTTCAGGTCGTCGGCATTGTGAAGATACTGCGACAGGTAGTTCGTGCCCGAGAGCAGAATCTTACGTCCGCCCTCGGCCGTGCCGAGGATGAAGGTACCGTTGTTGCGGTACTCCCACTCGCCGATGGTGAAGATGAGCTTGGGGAAGTAGGCACGGGTGAAGTCGATGCCGCCCACCTCGTCGTAGGCCTCGATACACATATACTTCACGATATGGGCCAGCACGACGGCATCGGCGTAGCGCGACGGGACGGTGTAGTAGTTCATGTCGCTCTCATTGTCCTCGTAGCGGTACTTGAAGCGTATGTTGTAGGGAGCCACATAGTTACGCAGCAACCAGCGGTCAAACTCTGTCTGGTCCTGACGGTCGGCGGTGATGACGCTCTGGGCAGAGAGGTCGTCGGAAGAGGAACAGGAGGAGACCCCTACCCAACTTCCCCCTACGAGGGGGAGAAGTAGATAGAAAAGAGCCTTTCTAAGACGTTCTCTGTATCTCTTAGCCTCTACTTTAGAATTTATCATTTCCATGTTTATCATCATTGATATGAATGTATAACGATTGCTGAAACTAACTACTCCCCTCCCTCACAGGGAGGGGCAGGGGGAGGGTCTTTTGCCCTACCTCGGGTTAGGTGCTACGCCGGCGGTTCTGACCCTCGGCGGTATCTGCACGGCGCGACGGGGGTCGTCCTGGCGAAGGATGTCGTCGAACGACTCTGGCACTCCGGCAGCACTGATGGTGCGGCGCACAATCTCTATGCCGTAGCGCTTCACGTCGTACCAGCGCATTCCGGCCTGGAGGGTCTCTATGCGGCGGAAGCCGAGCACACACTGCAGCATGGCCTCCTTGGTGTCGCCCTCGGCGCCGATGTCAAACTTCGGGTGAAGGTGCTTCTTGATGGTGGAGGCTATGTGGAGGGAGTCGCCGTAGGCATAGTCGACGGCGTTGTAGAAATCGGTGATGACGGCGGGGGTAAGCACGAGGTCGGTCTGCACGATGTTCTGCATCCAGGTGGTCAGGTCCTGTGCAGCCTCGTCATATCGCCCGGTGAGGGTGAGGGCCTCGGCGCGGTTGAGCAGCGTCTCGTCGGTGGTGAAGGCGGGGTAGACGGTGCGGTAGTAGCCCGTACCGGCCACGGGGTCGGCATACTCGAAGAGGTAGGGCAGCTTGAAGAAGATGGTCTTGTCCAGGTTGGTGGCCGAATAGGTGTGAGTGCCCTGATAGTAGGGGGCCGTGCCCCAGATGTTGGGTGCCTCGCTGGTTTCGTTCTTGGCCAGATACTGTCCGTGGGAGTATTTCGACAGGTAGTTATAGGGTCCGAAGACGAGTCCCATGGGCGAGTAGGCGGTGAGCAGGAGCAGGTTGCAGTTCAGACCGGCATCGATGTAGTGCTGGGAGATGGCGGCGTAGGTCTGCGTCATCGTAGCCATGTAGTCCCAGTCGCGCAGCAGTGTGGCAGGTGCCGAGCCGAGGCAGCGGTTGGCATAGTCGATGGCCTTGTCCCACTGTTCGGCATAGAGGTAGAAACGGCAGGCGAAGGCGTAGGCGGCACGGGGGTTGAAATGGTACTTGGGCACGCTGTAGTCACCGCTGACCAGCGGCAGAGCCTCCTCAAGGTCCTGGGCAATGTGGCGGTAGGTGTCGGCGAGTGTGCCCCGCTCGGGGTTATAGGCCAGCTGCTCGGCCACGCGGTCTATGTAGGCAATGCCGGGAGTGGCATCGGCGGTAGACGGCGAGTAGGCCTGGCAGAACATATTGGCCAGCATGAAGTGGGCGTAGGCACGGCAGAGCAGGGCCTCGGCGCGGGCGGCGGAGACGGCTGGGGGAGCCGGCGAACCGCTCTCCGCAGAAGTAGCGGCGGCGGAACCGTTACCCGCGAGAGCGGCCAGCGATTCGAGGGCCTGATTGGTAGTGGCGATGCACTGGTAGCAGTTCTCCCAGAAGTTCTCCGGGCTGGAGTTGTTGCTCTCGGTGACGTCGGCCCAGTGATAGAGCTGGTCCATGAAGCGCGTGGTGTTGGGGTTGTTGCGTCCGTAGTCGTCCACGTTGTCGCTCATGAACTCGGCCACCATCAGCGGTTCGCTCGAGGGGTAGGCAGTGGTGAGCAGCTTCTGAACATTTTCGATGGTGGTCACCTCCATGCGGTTGTCGGGCAGCTCGTCGAGGTAGCTGTCGCACGCTACGCTAAATGACAAATGATAAATGACAAATGACAGACTCAGCGCCATCATCCATCTTTCCTTTATCCATTTAGCCATTATTCTTGCTTTATTCATTGCCTCAATATTTCTCATTTATCACTTATCATTTATCACTTACTAAATGCCCAGCCGCAGAGTCATGGTGAACTGCTTGGGCATGGGCACGGCCACACCTCCGGCGTTGGTGAACTCGGGGTCCTGGCCGTTGAGTTTCTTGTCGCTGTAGATGAGGAAGGGGTTGGTGGCCTGCAGCTTCAGCGCCAGCGTGGTGAGCCCCAGACGGCCGATGAGCTGGCGGGGGAAGTCGTAGTTGAGCGAGATTTCCTTCATGCGGATGAAGTCGCCCTTAGCCACGCGGGCCGTGGAGTAATTGTAGGCGTTGTAGGCGTAGCTGAGGTTGGTGTTGTTGCGGTTCTGAC
>CAMPCG010000109.1 GCA_946644025.1 uncultured Prevotellaceae bacterium
CTTCGGCAACCGCGAGGTGCTGCAGCGCGTGCAGCTGCACAACCCCTTCGGTGCCATCTACGGTTTCCGCTACAAGGGCGTTTACGAGTATCAGTATGAGACGTTCCTTGACATGACCCCTCAGGAGCGCCAAGCCTTCCTTGCCGCCGGGCACACGGCTCCCGTGGAGCTCGACCAGCAGGGCAACGTCGTGGTCGACGACGAGGGCAAGCCCGTGCGCATGATTTTCAACTATACCCACGACAGCACGGGTAAGAACTATCTGTTCAAGGGCGGCGACGCCATCTACGAAGACATCAACTACGACGGCGACATCAACGCCCTCGACATTGTCTATCTCGGCTCTTCGCTGCCCAAGCTCACCGGCGGCTTTGGTGTCACGCTCAACTACGGGCGTTGGAAGCTGAACACACAGTTCAACTACCGTGTGGGCAATAAGATTCTGAACCTGGCCCGTCTCGATGCCGAGTCGATGAGCAACAACAACAACCAGAGCCGCGCCGTGAACTACCGCTGGCGCAAGGAGGGCGACCAGACACCCATTCCCCGAGCCATGTATGGTAGCGAGACCAACTACAACACGCTTGTCAGCGACCGATTCGTGGAGAACGGCTCCTTCCTTCGTCTGAACTACATGCAGCTGAGCTATTCCTTCGACCCGAAGGTCATCAAGCGCCTCATCGGCATCAGCCGACTCAGTTTCTATGCCAGTGCCAACAACCTCTTCATCCTCACCCGCTACAAGGGCGTAGACCCCGAGGTGGGCTACGGTGGCTACGGTGCTGCCGTCGATACAGGCCAGACGCCCAGGGCGAAGAGCTATACGCTGGGCTTAACGGTGGACTTCTAAATGAGTGATAAGTGATAAGGTTGGTTACCACTTTAAATAAATACAATCAAAAAGATACTGACTATGAAAAGATATAAGCTATATGGAAATGAAAAGATTGATAAGGCTAAAGTGATGGGCAAGTTGCTTTGCGCAGCACTTATCACTTATCACCTATCACTTTTCACTTCCTGCTCCGACTTCCTCGAAATCGAGCCCCAGGAGCTCATCGTCCTCAACAAGTTCTGGAACGAGGAGGCCGACGTGGAGAACATGGTGGCCGGCTGCTACTCCACCATGCAGAGCGAGGCCGTCGTCAGTCGAATGATGGCTTGGGGGGAGTTCCGCTCCGACAACGTCGTCGGCGGAACGGGCATTGAGAACGCTACCGACCTCTCGAACATCTTCAAGGAAAACATCAATGCCAGCAACAGCTATGCCCGTTGGGGCGACTTCTACAACGTCATCAACCGCTGCAACACCATCCTTTACTATGCCCCCCAGGTAGCCCAGCGTGACCCCAACTACACCCAGAGCGAAATGCTTGCCACACAAGCCGAGGTCACCGCCCTGCGCTCGCTGATGTACTTCTACCTCATACGTACCTTCCGCGACGTGCCCTACTACACACAGCCCTACCTCGACGACAACCAGCCTATGAACCTGCCCGCCACGAAGTTCGACGACGTGCTCGACAGTCTCATCACCTCCCTCGAGGCCGTGCAGAGCAATGCCGTGCGCCGCTACCCCGCTATAAAGACCCACTACCAGCAGGGGCGCATCACCCAGGATGCCATCCACGCCATGCTTGCCGACATGTACCTCTGGAAGCGCGACTACCAGCAGGCCATACGCTATGCCGACCTCGTCATCAAGGCTAAGACCGATGCCTATCAGGAGGAACTCGACAAGATGAGCGCCGTGTCGGCCGACGACCGCATGATTGACGGCTATCCCCTCGTCAGCGACGCCATGACCACCGGCAACTACTATGGCAATGCCTACACCTATATCTTCGGCGACGGCGCCAGCCGCGAGAGCATCTTCGAGCTCGTCTACTCCAATAACGACCAGATGCTGTCCAATGCCGCCGTCAGCAACCACTATGGCAACGCCACCACCTTCCCCGGCGACGTGCGCCCTGCCGACTTCCTCGGCACCGACGTCACCGACGAAGTGTATAGCGTATTCCTCAGCAAGTATGATGCCCGCTACTACGAGAACCTGCAGAGCATCAACGGCTCGCGCACCCTCTTCGGCATCAGCAAGTATGCCTACAGCGATGCCCTCGTAGACCTCACCAAGGCCGAGATTCAGGGCAGCTACGGCCAGGCCTACGCCAAGGACCACTGTCACGCCAACTGGATTCTCTACCGACTGACCGACATCATGCTGCTCAAGGCCGAGGCCCTCGTCGAGCTCGCACCCGACAGCACCTCCGCCCCCTCTGCCGATGCGTCAGCAGCCACTATTCCCGGAGCGTCAGCAGCCACTATTCCCGGAGCGTCAGCTCCGGGCTCCCCCAGCCTCTTAGACGAGGCCTTCGCCATCGTCAACACCATCAGCAAGCGCAGCAACTGCTCCGCCGTCAATAAAGACCTTGACCAGGCCAACTACGCCACCAAGCAACTCATGCGAGCCCTCGTTCAGGAAGAGCGGCAGCGCGAACTCATGTTCGAGGGCAAGCGCTGGTACGACCTCGTGCGCCGCTCACAGCGCGACGGCAACACCAACTACCTCGTCGGCTGCGTCTCCCGCAAGGGCGGCACGGGCGGAGGGGCCATCGGCAGCAAGCTCTCCCGCATGGACGCCATCTACTGGCCCTATCACATCAACGAGATGAAGGTCAACGACCAGCTTGTGCAGAATCCCGCCTTCGGTAGCGGCGAGGAAAGCAGCTATGAAAGGACGAAATAAAAAGACCATCCCCCAGCCCCTCCCTCCACTTGGGGGAGACAGAGGGGGCGCGGGAGTGGTTGCATACTGCGTTAAGATAAATAACAATAAGAAATATGAAACGGCTAATATCTGATAAGTTAAGGAATCTTTTCCGCTTCACGTTGTATATACTCCTCCCCCTTGCGGGGGGAAGCTGGGTAGGGGTCTCCTGCAGTGATGAACCCGACGCCTCCAACTTCTACACCTTCAAGGGTCAGATGATGAGCGAATACCTGCGCGGTCACGAAGAGTTCAGCATGTACTCTGCCGTTCTGGAGCGTGCCGGCATGATGGAGCTGCTGGCCAGCTACGGTGCGCTCACCTGCTTTCCCCCGACGAACGATGCCATGCGTGCCTTCCTCAGCAAGCGCGGCCTGACGTCTATCGATCAGTTGAGCGATGCCGACTGCGACACGCTGGCCCGTAGCCATCTGGTGAAGAATATGTATACCACGGCCGACATGGACGACGGGGTGCTCTCCACGGCCAACATGAACCGCCGCTACATCGAGGTGAGCCACGGCATCGACGAAGACCAGAACGCCGTGGTCTTCCTCAACGGCACGTCTCACATCATCTTTGCCATGCAGGACGACTCGGTAGAGAACGGCATCATGCAGCCCATCACCGAGGTGCTTGAGAGCAGCAACCGCATGATTCACGACGTCATGCGCCAGAACCCCCGCATCTCCCTCTACACTGACGCACTGAGTGCCACGGGGCTGAGAGACTCGCTCTACCAGTACAAAGACCCCGCGTGGGATCAGGAGCGGCTCAACTATCCCCGCATACGCTACGTGTCGCACGTGAACCGAGAGACGGCCACCGTGCCCGACGAGAAGCGCGTGGGCTTCACCATCTTTGCCGTCCCTGACTCCATCCTCAGCGAGAAGTATGGCATCACCAACCTGGAGCAGCTCTACGAGAAGGCCTGCGACATCTACGACCGCATCTACCCGCAGGACGCAAAGGCCGAGTATCACGATTTCGCCCACATCAAGGACCCGCGCAACCCCCTGAACCGTTTCATGAAGTATCATATCCTTACCCGCGACGTCAAGGGCTGGAACTACCTCACGCCCTACACCGACATCGGCATACTGACAACGGTGATGAACCCCGTCGACTGGTATGAGACCATGCTGCCCCACACGATGATGAAGTTCGAGCGCCTCACCGTTCGCAAATGGGCGGGCAGCAGCACCCTGGGTCAGCGCTACATCAACCGCCGCTATGACGACATCGTGCCCAACGAGCTGGTGCCCGAGCCCGTGCTCGGAACCCTCGTGCGCCCCACCGTCGAGGTGGAATACAAGCAGGACGCCCTCAACGGCCGCTACTTCTACGTAGACGACATACTGGCCTTCGACGAGACCACGCGCGACGTGGTGCTCAACGACCGCATACGCATGGACTTCTCCACCATCTTCCCCGAGCTGATGACCAACGACATACGCCTGAACGAGCGCAACAACGGCCGCAAGTACCAGGACCCCGACTATGACGAGACCGCCAAGTACGGGCGCAACTACTACTTCCCCAACGGCTACCTGCGTGGCGTGACCCTCAACGAGGGCGGCACCTTCGTCTATCGTAGGCCCCATGACTATTACGATTGCTACGAGGGCGACGAGATGAACCTCTTTGGCGACTTCGACATCACGTTCAAGATTCCCCCTGTGCCTTACGAGGGCGAGTGGCAGCTGCGCCTGGGCTTCGCCGCCGAGGGCTCGCGCGGAGTGGCACAGTTCTACTTCGACGACAAGCCCCAGGGCATTCCCCTCGACATGACCAAGAGCCTGACGGACCCCTCCATACTTGGTGCTGACTGGAAGAGCGACTACAACAGCATGTCGACCGTAGACCTGGCCACCGACCAGAAGGTGCTGAAGAACAAAGGCTACTACCGCGGGGCCGCCGGTGGTTATCGCTACGCACAGGGCAGCACCCAGCAGACCATCTTCGCCACGCAGCCGCTTACCATACGCATGGTCATCTGCACCACGCACATCAACCCCGACGAAGACCACTACCTGCGCATACGCTGCGTCTCGACGAAGCAGGGCAACGACAACGAGTTCATGCTCGACTACCTGGAGCTGGTGCCCAAGAGCGTCTACGGAGTCACCGACGAGGGAAAGATGGAGAGTATGCTGTAGATAATAGTTTATAGTTAATAGGTTACAGTTATGATTACCTGGAATATAGATAAAGCAGTGAAGTGGGTGTTGTGCTCGGCGCTATTCACCCTTCACTATTCACTATTCGTTAGTTGTGCCGACGACTGGAATACACACTACGATGCCTCCACTGCCGACAGCGGTACCCTCTGGCAGGCCATCAAGGCCGACGGCAGCATGAAGAACTTCGCCCGCGTGCTCCAGGCTACGGGCTACGACCGCCTTCTCGACGGCAGTCAGACCTACACCGTCTTCGCGCCTACCGACGCGGCCCTCTCTGAGGCCCAGGCCGACAGTCTCATTGATGAGTTCAAGAAGCAGCAGGCCGCCGGCACACGCACCAACGACAACTCCGTCGTGCGTCAGTTCCTGCAAAACCATATCGCGCTGTTCCGCCACCCGGTGTCGTCGCTTACCAACGACTCTATCAAGCTGATGAACAACAAGTACGCACTGCTCACCGACAAGAGCCTGGCTGGCACGACACTCAAGACCGCCAACGCCCTGCACAACAACGGCCTGCTCTTCACCATCGACCGGCAGGTGACCTATTTCCCCAATGTGTTCGAGTACCTGGGCCATGACCCCGAGCTCGACAGCGTGTTCCAGTTTCTCAACAGCTACAGCGTCTACGAGTTCAACGACGCTAAGAGTGTGCCCGGAGGCATCGTCGACGGCATGACCGTCTACCTCGACTCCGTCTCCGACCTGCGCAACGCCTTCCTCACGAAGTTCGGGCTCATCAACTCCGAGGACAGCACCTACTGGATGCTCTGTCCTACGAACAGCGAGTGGAGCCGGCTGGTCGAGGCATACGAGCCCTTCTTCAACTATCCGCGTGCGGTAGACAAGCGCGACTCGATGGTCTATGCCAGCACGCGCCAGGCCATCATTGCCGGAGCCTTCTTCAGCCGCACACTCAATCCCGACGTGGCATTTCAGGACTCGGCCGTGTCCACACAGGCACCTTCCTCCACCGTGCGTCAGATGCTGGAGCAGGACTATCCCTACTACACCTACTTCAAACCCTTTGCCCAGGGCGGCATCTTCTACGATACCGACGACATTACGTGCAGCAACGGCCATGTGCTCAAGAGCCGCCACTGGAGCATCTCGCCCTACGACACCTTCGCACAGACGGTGAAGGTGGAGGCCGAGAACATCCTTTACCAGGACACCATCATCAATGCCGTAGACCCCGTCATCGTCCGTGAGGTGACCACCGACAACCCGTTCTACGGCCACGTCTCGGGCAACACCTACGTGGAGCTGGCCCCCGAGACGGCCACGGCACAGATTACCGTCACCTATCGTCTGCCCAATATGCTCTCGAACATGCCCTACGACATCTACGCGGTCTTTGTCCCCGCCACGGCCTACAATCCGCTCGAAACGGTAGAAATAACCAAGCCCAACATCATGCGCTCTACCGTCTATTACAGCGACCAGAACGGGCGTGAGGCGCAGCAGCGCTTCAACAAGAGTATCACTAACGACCCGGCGAAGGTCGACACCGTGAGGCTTGTGGAGGCATTCTCCTTCCCCACCTGCTCATACGGTCTTGTCGATGCTGTGGCCAAGATTGCCATACGCTCGGTGGTCACCGCGAGGCAGACCTCGACCAATAGCCACACCTTCCGCATAGACTGCATCATCGTGAAGCCGCATGAGAGTTAGGAGTTAGGAAGCCCCACCCCCGACCCCTCCCCCGAAGGGAGGGAAGCTTTCGCGGCTTAAGCCTCCCCCTCGGGGGGAGGATGGTGGGGGCTTTGGAGTTAGGAGTTAGAGGACAATAGTTCTTTCCCAGTAATAAGAATAAAAGTTGAAAAAGATGAATCACCTATCTTATATTTCCTTCGTCTGTGTCTGCCTTTTGTGCTGCAGCCCCGCGGCGCTCGCCCAGAACGAGAGCCCCGGCGACGAAGACTTAGAAGCGGTTGCCGCTCCGGCCAAGGTGCGCTCTCAGCAGGCCCGCAGGCAATACCCCACCCGCGAGGTTTGCGGCCGTGTGCTTGACGCTGCCACCCGTACCCCTTTGTCCGGTGCTTTGGTGCGTGTCAGCGAGGTGGAGGGCTACAGTGTGCTCACCGACGGCGACGGTTTGTACCGGTTGCGTGTTCCCCTCTTTGCCACGTCGCTTGACGTGTCTTCCCCCGACCTGAACATGGCCAGGGTGGGTCTGAGCAAGGGTGAGGAGCAGGGTGACGTGCTGCTCTACGCCGAAACGTTCACTCGGGATTACGTGAGCGGGACGGATGTGACTGCCAAGAGCGAGGCCCAGGACTTCCGTTTCTCTCCCGCCATCACCATCGAGAGCGAGATTCAGAACCGCCTGGCCTCTGACGTGTACACCGTTACTCGTGGCGGCACGCCCGGCATTGGCAGCGTGATGTTCATTGACGGTCTGGGGTCGCTCAATGCCAACGCCCAGCCGCTGATAGTCGTGGACGGTGTGGTCTTCGACCAGCAGTACGGTCGCAGGACGCTTCACGACGGGTTCTTCAACGACATCTTGTCGAACATCAGCGTGACGGACATCGAGAGCGTCCAGGTGCTGCGTAACGGCACGGCGCTTTACGGGGCAAAGGGGGCTAACGGTGTCATCCTCATCAATACCCGACGCAATCACTCCATGGCCACCCGCATTACGGCGAGCATCTCTGCCGGGGTGACGCTCGAACCGAAATTCCTCGACGTGATGGACGCCACGCAGTATCGCAGCTATGCCTCCGACCTTCTGCAGACGACGGGTACGGACATCACCGACTTCAAGTTCCTGAACGAGTCGCCCACCTACTATTATTATAACCAGTACCACAACAACACGAGCTGGCGCGACCTGGTCTATCGTACTGCGGTGACTCAGAACTACAGCATCAACGTGCAGGGCGGCGACGATGTGGCCGACTACAATCTCTCGCTGGGCTATGTCGACGGTCAGAGCACGCTGAAGAACAATAAGATGAACCGCCTGAACATTCGCTTCAACAGCGACATAAGGCTTACGAAGCGGCTCGGCATACGTTTTGACGCTTCGTTTGCCAATCAGAAGCGGAACCTGCGTAATGACGGTGCTCCCAGCGGCTATGACGAGGGCACGCCGACTTCGCCCTCTTTCCTTGCTTACGCTAAGAGCCCTATGCTCAGTCCCTACACCTTTGCGGGCGGTGTCATCTCCGATGGCTACATCGACGTGATGGACGAGAGCTACCTGGACGAGGCGCTGGCCGACTATGCCAACAATAACTACAAGCTGGCCAACCCGCTGGCTGTGGGTGAGTATGGAGAAGCCGACAACAAGAATCACTTCGAGAACTCGATGATTAACCTGAGCGTGATGCCCCATTACACGTTCGGCGAGCATCTGCGCCTGAGTGAGCACTTCAGCTACAACCTTGTCAATACGAACGAGAAATTCTACATCCCGCTGAACGGTGTGCCCGACTACTACGTCAGCAGTGTCAATTCCACCGTACACAACGAGGTGCGCTCCATGGCCGGAAAGCAGAACAGCGTGATGAGCGACACCCGTCTGCAGTACTCCAACCGCTTTGCTGCCCACGACCTTGACGTCTTTGGCGGCGCCCGCATCAACTGGGAGACCTACACCCTCAGTTCGCAGCTGGGCTACAACACCAGCAGCGACAAG
>CAMPCG010000110.1 GCA_946644025.1 uncultured Prevotellaceae bacterium
AGCATCTGCCTTACAAGCAGAGGGTCGGCGGTTCGAATCCGTCAACGCCCACAGTCCGCAAAGAGGCGTGAAGAACATTTCTTCACGCCTCTTTCTTCGTTATTTCCTGAGCGTTGTCTCGCTGCCGTCATAGCTCACCTCGCGGCTGCTGCCGTCGGGGAACACTACGGTGAAGCGGCGCTGCTGCGTCATGCCGGGATAGCTGCCCTGGCGCTTGCCGATGGTGAGGGTGCGGGCGCTGTCGTCCCACGTCATGTCGATGGTGGTGTATGCGCCCTGCTCGTAGGCATAGCCATCGCCCTCGTCTTCGTAGAGGGTGAAGGCGGCGTCGGCACCGGGGTAGACGCGCAGCTCCAGGCTGTCCCACGACCGCTCGCCGACGTACTCCATCTCGGGGCCCAGGGGCACGATGCTTCCGGCGCGCACGAACATCGGCACGCGGTCGAGCGTGGTCTCGAGCGTCACGTCCTGTCCACCCTTGTACTGACGGCCTGTCCAGAAGTCATACCAGGCAGTGCCCTTAGGCAGGTATTTCACGGCCGTCTTCTTGGCGGTGAAGTCTACGCTGCCCGTGGCCGACTGCTCGCCCGTCGACTGCCGGTCCCACCCGGTCATGGCGTCGGTGCGAATGATTTTCTCCTCGGTGTACTGCGCCTCGACGATGGGTGCGGCCAGGATGCTGCGGCCGAAGAGGAACTCGTCGGTCATGTCCCACGTGCGGCGGTCGGCGGCGAAGTCGGCAAAGAGCGGACGCATGTAGCTGTCGTTGGCAGAGGTCACCTGCCACGCCATACTATATAAATAAGGTATAAGGCGGTAGCGCAGGCGTATCTGCCGCTCGATGGCGTCGTAGACGGGCTCGCCCTTCTTGCCAAACTGCCATATCTCGCGCGGGGCGTCGGCTCCGTGGCTGCGGAAAACGGGGCAGAACAGCCCATACTGCATCCAGCGCACGTAAAGCTCCTGGAACTGCGGGTTGCGGGGGGCCGAGCCGCTGCCACGGGTGTTGTAGGAGCCGCAGAAGAAGCCGCCGATGTCGGTGTTGAAGTTGGGGTTGCCCGTCAGCGTGAAGCTCAGTCCGGCGGGCACCTGCTTGCGCAGCATGTCCCACGACGAGTTGACGTCGCCGCTCCACATGTTCGAACCGTAGTGCTGCTGTCCGGCAAAGGAGGAGCGCGTCATGATGAACACTCGCTTAGCCCCTCCGGCGGGGTCGGGGGTGAGGCCGCGCTGGGCCTGATAGATGCCGCGCACGGTCTCCAGCGGGAAGGCGTTGCGCTGCGAGCGCCACGTGCCGCCATAGACGGGGTGGGCGTAGTCGCTCTCCTTCGGGTTGAAGAAGTCGGGGTCGGTAGAGTCCATCCACCAGGCGTCGCAGCCGTAGTCGTAGAGCGTCTTGAGGTACTTCCAGTAGATGGCGCGGGCCTCGGGGTTGAAGGCGTCGTAGACCTTCACGCCCGAGGGATAGTTCATGTCGGGGGGCCACACGTGGGAGATGCCGCTCTGAGGCCACGTCTCGATGGGCAGGAGCAGCCCTTTCTCCGACAGCTCGCGGAACTGCCGCGTCTGCGGGCCGAAGCTGGCCCAGATGGAAATCATGAAGTGGGCGTGCTTCTTGTGGACGTTCTCTATCATCCGTTTGCCATTGGCGAAGTCCTCGGCCAGGAAGTCCATCGCGTTCCACAGGTAATTGCTGCCCCAGTACTGCCAGTCCTGTATGATGCCGTCGAGGGGCACGTGGAGCTCGCGGTAGCGGTCTACCACTCCCTCGGTCTCGCGGGCCGTCTTGTAGCGCTCCTTCGACTGCCAGTAGCCGTAGGTCCACAGGGGGAACATCGGCACGTCGCCCGTCAGGTGGCGCACCTGGGCTACGACGCCGTCGGCACTGCCGCCATACATGAAGTAGTAGTCTATGCCCTGGCCGCTCTCTGAGTCGAAGGTCATGCCGTCGGCGTTGTCCTCGAAGAGCGTGGGCGAATAGTTCTCCCAGTAGAGGCCCCATCCCTTGATGCTCTGCAGCACGTTCTGGAAGTCCTCCAGGTTCGACTGCTCCATGCGCTTCTTCTCGCCGCGGCGGTTCATCTTGCCGTTCTGGATGGTTCCCAGCCCGTAGATGGCCTCGCCCTTGTCGAGGGTGAAGGTCTGGCGGGCCTGACCGGCGTCGCAGTCCTTCTCGCGCAGCAGCACCTTGCCCCGGGCGGTAAGGAAGGTGAGGCGGCCCTGCGCGTCCTGACGGACGGTGAGCTCGCTGCTCTTCCACAGCCCGTCGCCCGTGGTCAGCGCTACGTCCTGCGGCTTGGCAATGACGACCAGACTCTTCGTGGGCTGGCCCTTCACCACGTGTACGATACTTGGAGTCATAAACTCAACACTCACACTTTGCCCTCGGCTCTGGAGGGCGACGGCCATTATGGCCAGTAATAACAGTTTTCTCATCATGAATAGGTATTTGTTATCGGTAGGTTCTATATTTTCTTCAGCACTGCGACGGCCTCGCCCACGGTGGGCACGTCGCTGATGACCATCGAGCGCTTGCCGTTCTGTTCGCGCAGGTTGCACCGCCTGACGTTGGCGGTGGCGTAGTCGATGATGCGCCCGAAGGCGTCGCTCTGGTAGTAGGGGCTGTTCATGTTGCTGACGAAGTAGAGGAACATACGCCCCTGCTTGAGCATGATTTTCTCGCAGCCCAGCTGCTTGCCCAGCCGTCGCAGGCCGACGACGTGCAGCAGCTCCTCGGCCTGGCGCGGCAGCTTGCCGAAGCGGTCGACGAGCCGCTGGCGGTAGGCCTCCAGCTCCTTGTCGTCGCGGGTGTTGTCGAGCTCGCGGTAGAGCAGCATACGCTCAGAGTCGGAGGGCACGTACTGGTCGGGGAAGTACATCTCGAGGTCGGACTCCAGGGTGCAGTCGGCAACAAAGTTATAAGTATTAAGTTCTAAGTCATAAGTATGGTTACTTTGTTCGCTTATGGACTTACCGGTATTTCCGCTGCTGAAGGAATCATACTTATTACTTTTTACTTGCGACTTATTACCTATGGATTCCTCGTTCTTCAGCTCGGCCATGGCCTCGTTCAGAATCTTCTGGTAGGTCTCGTAGCCCAGGTCCGAGATGAATCCGCTCTGCTCGGAGCCGAGCAGGTTGCCTGCACCGCGAATGTCGAGGTCCTGCATGGCGATGTTGATGCCGCTTCCCAGGTCGGAGAAGTTCTCCAGTGCCTCCAGGCGTCGGCGCGAGTCGGGGGGCAGGGCCGACAGCGGCGGCGCGAGCAGGTAGCAGAAGGCCTTGCGGTTGCCGCGGCCCACGCGACCGCGCATCTGGTGCAGGTCGGAGAGACCGAAGTTCTGCGCACTGTTGATGATGATGGTGTTGGCGTTGGGAATGTCGATGCCGTTCTCGACGATGGTCGTCGAGAGCAGCACGTCGTAGTCGTAGTTGGAGAAGTCGAGCACTATCTTCTCCAGCTCCTCGGGGTTCATCTGTCCGTGACCGATGGCCACGCGGCAGTCGGGCACATACTTCTCTATCAGGCCCTTCAGCTCCAGGAGGTTGTTGATGCGGTTGTTGACGAAGAACACCTGTCCGTTGCGGCTCATCTCGAAGTTGATGGCGTCGGCAATGATTTCTGCCGAGAAGGTGTGTATCTCCGTCTGTATGGGGTAGCGGTTGGGGGGCGGTGTCTGTATGACGCTCAGGTCGCGTGCTCCTACGAGCGAGAACTGCAGTGTGCGCGGTATGGGCGTGGCGCTCATGGTGAGCGTGTCGACGTTGGTCTTCATCTGGCGCAGCTTCTCCTTCGTGGAGACGCCAAACTTCTGCTCCTCGTCGATGATGAGCAGACCCAGGTCCTTGAACTTCACGGTCTTGCCAATCAGCTTGTGCGTACCGATGACGATGTCTATCTTTCCTTCCTCCAGGTCTTTGAGCACAGCGGTGGTCTGCTTCTGCGAGCGTGCGCGGCTGAGGTAGTCCACCTTGACGGGCATGTCCTTGAGGCGTGAGGAGAAGGTGCGGAAGTGCTGGTATGCCAGCACCGTCGTGGGCACGAGCACGGCCGTCTGCTTGCCGTCTACGGCGGCCTTGAAGGCAGCGCGCACGGCCACCTCGGTCTTGCCGAAGCCCACGTCGCCACACACCAGACGGTCCATGGGCACGGGCCGCTCCATGTCGGCCTTCACGTCCTGCGTGGCCTTCAGCTGGTCGGGCGTGTCCTCGTAGAGGAACGACGCCTCGAGCTCGTGCTGCAGGTAGGTGTCGTGGCTGTAGGCGAAGCCCTTCTGGTGGCGGCGGGCGGCGTAGAGGCGTATGAGGTCGCGGGCAATGTCCTTGATGTGCTTCTTCGTGCGCTCCTTCAGCCGTTCCCAGGCGCCGGTGCCCAGGGTGGAGAGCCGAGGGGGCTGACCGCCGTCCTGGCCCTTGTACTTCGACACCTTATATAAAGAATGTATAGAGACGTAGATGGCGTCGCCCCGCTGGTAGATGATTTTTATCATCTCCTGGAACCCGCCAGGCCCTCCCCCAGCCCCTCCCTGTGAGGGAGGGGAGTAGTTAGTTTTGTCAGCAGATGAGGCGCCTACCCCCCTCCCTGTAGGGAGGGTCTGCTGGATGGGCATCCTTACCAGTCCGCCGAACTTACCCACGCCGTGGTCTATGTGGACGATGAAGTCGCCCAGCTCGAACTGCTGTATCTCCTTGAGCGTGAGGGCCATCTTGCCGCCGCGGGCCTTGTCGCTCCTCAGGTTGTACTTGTGGAAACGGTCGAAGATTTGGTGGTCGGTGAAGAGGCAGAGGCGCAGGTCGTGGTCCACGTAGCCCTCGTGCAGCGTGCGGTCTACGCCCTCGAAGGTCAGCCCCGACTTCTCCTTCAGGATGTCCTTCAGTCGGTCTATCTGCTTCGCGCTGTCGGCCAGCACGTAGAGCTGGTAGCCCTTGAGCAGATAGTCCTCGAGCGACTGCGTCAGCAGGTCGAAGTTCTTGTGGAAGAGGGGCTGGGGGGAGATGTTGAAGTGATAAGTGGCAAGTGATAAGTGACAAGTTTGGTTAGTAACGTCACCGCTTGAATAGTTACCATACTTATTACTTATTACTTCCGACTTATTACCTAAAAGAATTTTCCGGAACCGCTCGCTGTCGTCCTCAAACTGGCGCCCGCTGATAATCTGGTTGTCGCGGTGCATCTCCTGGCGTATCTGGTACTGCTCCACCTCGGTGGCGTTCTCCAGCCGCTCGGTCATGGCCTGGGTGGAGAAGCCCTCCTGCCAGGCGCGCTCCACGCTCTCGCGCACGTAGCCGAAGTTCTTCGCCACGAGCACCGTCTGCGGCGGCAGGAAGCGCAGCAGCGACTCCCGCTCCTCTGACGTGGCCATCTCGGGCACGATGTCGATGTGGTCCCGCCGCTCGCGCGAGAGCTGGTTCTCCACGTCGAAGGTGCGCATGGAGTCGATGTCGTTGTCGAAGAAGTCCACGCGGAAGGGATATTCGCAGCTGAAGGAATAGACGTCGAGTATGCTGCCGCGCAGGGCGAACTGGCCCGGCTCGTAGACGTAGTCCACCTCGCGAAAACCGAAGTCGCGCAGCTTCCGGCACACGTCGCTCACGCTCACCGTCTGACCCACGTCGAGCGACAGGGTGCGGTCGTCAAGGCTGCGCCGCGTCACCACCTGCTCGGCAATGGCCTCGGGGTAGGTGACGATATAAATAATATGATTAGGCTTAAGGGTAGTATTCTCACCCTGCGTGTCATCACCTTTCTCTTTTCTCTTCTCTCCTTTCTCATTCAAGTGCGTCAGCACCTCCGTGCGCAGTATCTCGCTGGCCGGGTCTTTCTGTCCGTACTTGATGGCCCGGCGGTAGCTGCTGGGGAAGAAGAGCACGTCGCTGTCGCCCATCACCTGGCACAGGTCGTGGTAGAAGTAGCCGGCCTCCTCGGCATCCTGCATGATGAAGAGTAGCACCGGGCAGGGCAACTGTCCCTCCCCTACCCTGCTGTGCAGCCCACTGAACACCATCGCCGTGCTCGAGGCCACAAGACCGTCGAGGCAGATGGTGTCGGGAGCGCCCTTGCCAAGGGCCTTTGCCAGCGCTGCCACCTGCGGCAGACGGGCATAGATTTTCTGTAATTCCTGTATGTGCATTGTATTTCGTCGCAGGTCCCTCTAAGATGGCGATTTCTCCGCCCGAAAGCACGGAACCGTCCAGACTTTTGTGCGAACGCAGCTGGCCTTTCCGGCGCCCGTTTCCATCCCTTCCAGAGGGTTCCGCCAATTCGAGCGCAAAGTTACGAAAATAATTTGACATTCCTTGCATTTTTCAAAATATTTAGCACCCTTCATGCGCAGCCGCTTCCTTCCCCTCAAGGACACACAACGTGGCATCGGCTGCAAAATATGCCGTAGGCATCTTGTCGCCGCTACCAAGATGTGTATAAAGTAGTCAAAGGGGAGATGGCTCTCGTCGGATTTCCCCCTAGGGGGGGCACGGTGGGGGTGACTTCTTTTTTGCGAATAAATATAAAAAGGTGGGGCAAAAGCGACGTTTATTCTCAAATTATTAGTACCTTTGCGTCGATATTCAAAATTCTTAGGATTACGACAGAGGCCACGCTCCAGTCCTGCCCCCCCATCGAGGGCGAGGGCGGCGTGGGTTCTTAAACTTTCAGACACTGACTTCAGTCATGTACGACCATCAGGTACAGGAACACTTCTTCTATATGATGCTCTACGGAGCGGTGGCCATGATGTCTTTGCTGGCCAGCTGCTATCTGCTGTTCCGCCGTAGCAACGCCATTGCCCCCGAGGTCACTTCGCCAGTACGCCTCCGGCGGTGGACAGCGGCCTTCTTTGCCAGCATGACGCTGAGCCATATATGGTATTTGCCTATACTCTTTCTAACCTCCGACGAGGACATCCTCCGGAGCTATCTTGCAGGGGCAGTGCTCGACTTCATGACGCTGATTCCCCTGGCCCTCGTCATGCTGCTCGTCATGCTGCAAGACCGCAGGCGCCCGCTGTGGCCTGTCGGCGTGATGGTGGCACCCGTCATCATAGGTCTGTCAATATGTTTCCTACGGAGTAACATTGACTTCCTGCCGCTGTTCCATGCCTATCATGTCTTGCTGGGCATCTGCCTGACTATATATATGATTCGCGCGACGAGGCAGTACGGACGCTGGCTGCGCGAGAACTATGCCGACCTGGAGCACAAGGAGGTGTGGCAGAGCCTTACCGTCCTGGCCATCATCCTGCTGGTATTCGGCATCTATTCGTATGGCTTCAAAAGCATGACTTATAAATACATCACGCAGTTGAACAACATTGTGCTCATCAGCTATCTGCTGTGGCGGGTAGAAACACTGAGCGACCTCAGCATCCCTGCCATCGAGACGCAAGACGCGCCGGTCGCCGCAGCGGAAGCGGAAGGCGACGACCAGCCGCCGACCTTCCTCAACGACATAGGGCCCCTGCTGAAGCAATTTTGCGAGGAGCCCCGGCTCTATCTGCAATACGATGTCTCAGTGGCGCAGCTCGCCACGCTGTTAGGCACCAACCGCGTCTATCTCAGCAAGTACTTTGCCCGGCAGGGAACCACTTACAATGCATACATCAACAGCCTGCGCCTACAGCATGTCATCAAGCTTTACCACGAGGCAGTCGCTGCCGGCCAGCCTGTGATAGCCAAGCAACTGGCCTATCGGAGCGGATTCAAAAGCTACAGCACATTCAGCGCCGTCTTCAAGCAGATTATGGGAATGACGGTCACCGAATGGATGCACAGCATGGGGGAGTAGGAGGGTGCAGCCAATTCCACCGAGACTTTCAGAATTGTAAAAAGAGACTTTCAGAATTGTAAAATGGGCCTTTCGGAATTGTAAAAACGTCTCAGAATTGTAAAAACCTGCCATCCGGGACTTACCGAACATTGCAGTTTATAGGGGAATAGGCTACCTTTGCGCCGCCAAATATAACCCCTAATTGCAATATGAGAAAGTTAAAAAACTGGATGTTTGCCGCCATCCTTATCTGCGGCACGACTAATGTTCTCACATCATGTTCGGACAAAGACGACGACCCGACACCCGTGACGCCAGAGAGCGGGACTAACGAGAACAAAGAGATTACCGACGGCAACTATGACAGGTCGCTGGCCGTGAAGTGCATCAACGGAACCTTCGTTGGCAAGAAGACAGACAATGTCATTACCTACAAGGGTATTCCCTACGTCGGCCAGCAGCCTATAGGCAACCTCCGCTGGAAAGCACCAGTAGACGCTACACCCAGCAACGGTGTCTATGAGGCCTATTACAATGCTAAAGGTGCGTGTCAGGCTGAAGGAATCGTACCCACTCAGGGTGAGGACTGCCTGTATCTGAACGTGTGGAAAGCCGACGACGCGACTTCGCAGAGAAAGCCGGTCATGGTATGGATTCATGGCGGTGCTTTTGTTGGTGGCGGAACGGGCATGGACCTGTTTGACTGCACGAATTTCATAAAGGAGAATCCCGACGTCATCGTTGTGACCGTGGCCTACAGACTCGGCGTCATGGGCTTCCTCCATCTGTCTCACCTGCCTGACGGCAAGGATTATCCTGATG
>CAMPCG010000111.1 GCA_946644025.1 uncultured Prevotellaceae bacterium
GAGCTGCTGCCTGAGTATGACTCGGAGGAAGAGAGGGAATATGCCCGCAAGCTCTTCCGCGCCACCATCCTCAACGCCGACGAGTACCAGCGCTGCATGAGCGAGGCATCGCGCAACTGGGACTTCTCCCGACTGGCATTCATGGACGTCGTCATCATGCAGATTGCCATTGCCGAGATGCTCACCTTCCCCTCCATACCGCTCTCAGTGACCATCAACGAGTTTGTCGAACTCTCGAAGATCTACTCCACGCCCCGCAGCTACGGCTACGTCAACGGTATGCTCGACGCCATAGCCCGACACCTCGTGAACAGCGGCAAACTGATGAAGCAGCTCGAGGAAAGAGGACCGAAAGAGGGTTGACAAACATCCTTCCCCTATAGGAGTGACATATTGGCCCGCGTCCCGTGCGGTTCACCCGCAGGCGTGTCCCTCAAAACCTGAATTAACAATCAACTTAATAACAACAACATGACAAGCATTATTTTACAGGCTGCACAGCCAGGAGGTGGCGGCATGACAATGATTCTGATGATGGTGGCCATCTTTGCCATCATGTGGTTCTTCATGATTCGTCCGCAGCAGAAAAGGCAGAAGGAGATTCAGAAATTCCAGAACGAGCTGACCGAGGGCACCCAGGTGGTGACCGGCGGCGGTGTCTACGGCACCGTGAAGAGCATCGACCTGGCAAAGAACACCGTCGATGTGAAGATTGCACGCGACGTCGTCGTCACCGTAGACAAGAGCTACGTGTTCAAGGACATGGCTAACACACCGATGCAGAACAAGTGATAGGTGTCTAGCATAGCATCCATATACCATACAATAGTGAATTTCCTGTTCAGCAAAACGAACAGGGAGTTCATTGTTTTTTTGTTCTTTGTAGCCCTTGCGGGCATCTTCTGGCTGATGATGCAGCTCAACGAGACCAAGGAGCTGGAGATTCGCATGGTGGTGCGCTACGTCAACGTGCGCAAGAACGCCGTGCTCACCTCGGGCGAGACCGACACGCTGCGCGTCACCGTCAACGACAAGGGATTCAACCTCGTCAGCTACCTCTACGGACAGGCACACCGCCCGCTCGACATCGACTTCGCCCACTATGCCGCCAACAACGGGACAGGGACCGTGGGCAGCTCGGACATCAAGAAAATGGTGGCATCAGAATTGCCAGCATCCTCGAAGGTCATCAGCATAAAGCCCGACAAGCTCGTCTTCTATTATAATAATGGTGAGTCGAAGCGCGTGCCCGTGCTCTTCCAGGGCACAGTCACCCCGCAGCCGCTCTATTTCGTGGCCGAGAGGCAAATCATGCCCGACAGCGTCACCGTCTATGCCTCACGGACAAAGCTGGACAGCATCAAGGCCGTATACACCGAGGAGCAGTCATACAACGACGTGCGCGACACACTCATCGTGACCACCCGGCTGGCCGCCATACAGGGAGTGAAGACCGTGCCCGACAAAGTCGACGTGAGATTCGTCACCGACGTGCTCGCAGAAGTGCGGCTGGACGACATTCCCATAGAGGGCATCAACATGCCCGAAGGACGGGTGCTGCGCACCTTCCCCGCCCGAACGTCGGTGCATTTCGTCACCGGGATGAAGAAATACCAGAACCTCACGTCAAAGGATTTCCGCATCGTGGCCGACTACAACGAGCTGAGCCAGAATCCTTCCTCCAAGTGCAACATCTATCTCGACGAAATGCCGGCAGGCATCTCCAACGCAAGGCTCGACGTGACCCAGGTAGACTATCTGATAGAAGGAAAATAGCCACAGACATGATGAGAACAGGCATCACCGGAGGAATAGGCAGCGGCAAGAGTTACGTATGCCGGCTGCTGAAGGAGCAGGGCATCCGTGTCTACGACTGCGACACGGAGGCCAAGCGTCTTATGGTCTCCTCCCCCACCCTGCGCCGCCAACTTGCCGGGCTTATAGGCCCCGACGCTTTCATCAGCGAGGAGCAGGACGGCACGACGACCTACCGGCTGAACAAGCCCGTGGTGGCCGCCTTTCTCATGGCGTCGGAGGCAAACGCCAAGGCCATCGACGACATCGTCCATCCCGCCGTCGTCGACGACTACATGCAGAGCGGCATCGAGTGGGTGGAGAGCGCCCTGCTCTTCGAGTCAGGGCTCAACCGATACGTAGACCGCATCGTGGCCGTCACGGCCCCCGAGGAAATCCGTATTGCCCGCGTGATGGAGCGCGACGGCATCAGCAGGGAGAAAGCCAAGGAATGGATCAGCCACCAGCTGCCGCAGGACGAAGTCGCCAGCCAAGCCGACCACATCATCGTCAACGACGGCCAGACACCGCTGGCCCCACAAATAGAAGCCCTCATTAACAACCCCTAAGAATGAAAACATACATGAACTTTAAAATAAATCGAATAACAACAAGACAATGAAACAGACAATTCTCTCCATCGCCGGACGTCCCGGCCTCTACAAGTTGCTCACCCGCGGTAAGAACAGCCTCATCGTCGAGGCACTCGACGCCACCCACAAGCGCCAGCCCACCTTTGCCAACGACCGCATCACGTCGCTCGGCGACATCGCCATGTATACCGACGGCGACGACGTGGCACTCACCCAGGTGCTTGAAAGCGTCAAGACGCTGGAGAAGGGCCAGAAATCGTCGATGAACATCAAGACCGCCAGCAGCGAAGAGCTGCGCGACTACTTCGCAAAGATACTGCCTAACTTCGACCGCGAGCGCGTACACACCAGCGACATCAAGAAGCTCATTCAGTGGTACAACATCCTCGTTGAGAACGGAATCACCGACTTCGTAGACGAGGTGAAGCCCGCCGAGGAGGCCAAGCCCGCCGAGGAGGCCAAGCCCGCCGAAGAGGAGAAGCCCGCCGAGGAGGAGAAGCCCGCCAAAAAGGCCAAGGCCGCCAAGAAAGCCAGCAAATAGTAAATCGTAAATCCGCAAATCGTAAGTGCTGACCGTCTATCGTGCCAGTGCCGGCAGCGGCAAGACTTTCACGCTGGCAGTAGAATACATCAAACTGCTGGTTCAGAACCCCATGGCATACCGCCACACCCTCGCCGTGACCTTCACCAACAAGGCCACGGAGGAGATGAAGATGAGGATTCTGAGCCAGCTCTTTGGTATATGGCAGCAGCTGCCCGCCTCGCGCGACTACACCGCGAAAGTGTGCTCCGAGCTGGGTGTCACCCCCGGTTACGCCGCCAGCCAGGCAGGCAAGGCCCTCACGCTGCTGCTCCACAACTACAGCTACTTCCGTGTGGAGACCATCGACTCGTTTTTCCAGAGCGTGCTCCGCAACCTGGCCCGTGAGCTCGACCTGACCGCCAACCTTCGCGTGGAGCTCAACGACGCTCAGGTGGAAGACCAGGCCGTCGACGAGATGATTGACTCGCTGCAGAAGAGCGACAAGATGCTCACGTGGCTGCTGCGCTACATCATGGAGACCATCGGCGACGACCGTTCCTGGAACGTCATCGGACAAATCAAGCAGTTTGGCCTCACCATCTTCCGCGACTATTACAAGCAGCAGAGCCGCGAGCTCAACGCCGTGCTCGCCCAGGACGGCTTCATCGACGACTATGCCCGCACGCTCCAGGCCCTGCGCGCCAAGTCCAAGGCCCGGATGCAGTCCATCGCCGACGACTTCTTCGACGCCATCGGCCAGGAGGGTCTCACCATAGACGACTTCTCTGGCAAGAACCGCGGCGTGTGCAGCATCTTCATCAAGCTGCAGCGCGGCGAGATGGACGAAGGCATCATCACCAAGACCGTGGCCGACGCCGTGGGCGACCCCTCGAAGTGGTACGCCAAGACCAGCCCCCGCGCCCCGCTCATCCACGCGCTGGCCGAGGGTCGGCTGGGCAGTCTGCTGCGCCAGGCCGTGGAAGAGCAGCCGCGCCAGTGGCGGCTCTTCAAGAGCGCCGACCTCACGCTGCGCCACCTCAGCCAACTGCGTCTGCTCAACAGCATCGAGACGCGCGTACGCCAGATGAACGAAGAGGCCAACCGCTTCCTGCTCAGCGACACGCAGCAGCTGCTGCACGACGTCATCGACGGCAGCGACTCGCCCTTCATCTTCGAGAAGACAGGCGCACAGCTGGAGCACATCATGATAGACGAGTTCCAGGACACCTCCACCGTGCAGTGGAAGAACTTCAAGGTGCTGCTTCACGAGACCCTCAGCCACCAGGGGGGCAGCGGCCTCATCGTGGGCGACGTCAAGCAGAGCATCTACCGCTGGCGCAGCGGCGACTGGCGGCTTCTGGCTGGCATACAGGACGAGATGGGCGCCACACAGCCCGTGACCGTCAAGAAGCTCGACACCAACTACCGCTCCGAGCCCCGCATCATTGGCTTCAACAATTCTTTCTTCGCCGAAGCCGCCCGCACGGAGGGCGTAGCCGCCTACGACGACGTGTGCCAGCAGTGGCCCCAAGGAAAGGCCGTGAGCGGACACGTCGAGGTGACGCTGCTACCCGCCGAGGGCTATGCCGAGGCCATGCTTGCGCAGGTGGCCGACTGCGTCGAGCAGCTTGTAGGCTCGGGAGCCAGGCCCCAGGACATTGCCATCCTCGTGCGCAACAACGCCCACATCCCCCTTCTGGCCAACTATCTTCTCGAGACGCTGCCCGGCATCGACGTGGTGAGCGACGAGGCCTTCCGCCTCGATGCCTCTCCCGCCGTGCAGCTCTTAGTCACCGCCCTGCGCTACATTGCCCACCGCGACGACGTCATAGCCCGCGCCTTCCTGGCCAAGGCCGCCGGCGGGAGCATCGACGCGCCGCTGCCACCGGCCTTTGCCGACCATCTGGAAGAGCTCTCCCGACTGCCCCTCTACGAACTGACGGAGCAGGTACAGGCCATCTTCGCAAACGCTCAACTCTCAACGCACAACTCTCAACTCTTAACTCCTAACTCTCAACTCTTAACTCCTAACTCACACTCGGCCTACCTCTGCGCCTTCTATGACAAATTGTCAGACTACGTAAACCAGACGGCGCTCACCGGGCGCAGCGGCCGAGGCCCCATCGACGACTTCCTGCACTACTGGGAAGAGACGCTGTGCAAGACCACCATACAGAGTCCCGAGACCACCGGACTGCGCATCATCTCCATCCACAAGTCAAAGGGCCTGGAGTTTCCCCACGTCATCATCCCCTTCTGCGACTGGCGGCTGGAGCATAGCGACATTCTCTGGTGCCGGCCGGCCGAAGAGCCGTTCAGCCGTCTGCCGCTGGCTCCCATCGACTACAGCGCGAAGGGCATGAAGGGCACCATCTACGAGCCCGACTACGACGAAGAACACCAGCAGACGCTCGTCGACAACCTCAACCTGCTCTACGTGGCCTTCACCCGTGCGTCAAGCAACCTCTACGTCCTGGGGCGCAGGGGCGGCAAGACCTCACGCTCGGCCCTCATCGAGCAAGTGCTCCTCTCCCCCGACTTCGCCGAACAGCTCAACAAGCAATGCGCCGACGGGCAGACCGCCTTCGCGCTGGAAGGTGCCGAGGATGGCGCCGCCCCACTCCACTTCAGCTATGGGCAGCAGACGGCGACCGACGCTCACCCAACAAATAAAGAGGCCGATGGGGGCTCCGCTGACAGTAAGTCGGCCAATCCCTTCCTCCAGAAGAGCGAACCCGTGACCGTAGAGGCGCGCACCTACAGCCCCAAGACGCCACTGGGACAGAGCAACCAGAGCGCACGCTTCGCGGCCGGCGAGGAAGACGAAGCCGCCCCCGCCGACACCTACATACAGCTGGGCAGCGTGCTCCACGACATCTTCTCCACCATCCGCACCAAGGACGACATTCCCCAGGCGCTGCTCCTGCTGGAGCAGGAGGGCATCATCTACGACGAGCAGATTACGCGCCAACGACTGGAGCAGCTCATACGCAAGCGCCTCGACGACCCCCGCGTGGCCGAATGGTTCGCTCCACGCTGGACCCTCTACACCGAGTGCAGCATCCTCACACCCGACGGCCGCAACTTTCGCCCCGACCGCGTGATGACCGACGGCCGCGAGACCATCGTCGTAGACTTCAAGTTCGGCCGCGAGCGCGACGGCTACCACGACCAGGTGCGCCAATACATGTCGCTCCTCTCCGCCATGGGACTGCCCGGCGTGAAAGGCTACCTCTGGTTTGTCTATTCCAACAAGATAGTCCCTGTCAATCCATAGCCACTTCCCCGTTTCTCGAACGCACACGGGGAGCGTTTTTATGGCAACAATGCCATATCACCCAGACGCCGACGTGAACGGCGACAAGGGGGTCGACGTGGCCGACATCAGTTTCATCATCGACATCATGGCAGGGAAGGAATTCTTTCTGTGAGATAAGTG
Organism: uncultured Prevotellaceae bacterium; assembly: GCA_946644025.1. The sequence goes on from CAMPCG010000111.1 coordinate 6,350, forward strand.
GCATTTATCCCGGAGATAAGTGGCACTTATCCCGGAGAAAAGTGGCACTTATCCCTGCAAGCAAACAGGAGACTTGACTTTTTCGATTGTTTTGCTTACGGGTCTCAGAGGCGCACCCCTCCCCCATTCCTCCTCCCTCTTGGGGAGAGACAGAGGGGGAGGGGCGCGCTTTTGTCAATTTACAGAGCATGGCTGAAGGTTGATTTTATGGCAATAAATGGCAAAACACATTGTTATTTGGCGTTTTTTGCCGTCAGGTTTTGTCGTTTCGCCAAAAAAATCGTACCTTTGCGCGGCCAAACCGGAAAAGGCTGAAGGCCTAAGACTAAAAGTCAACGATGAAGGAGATACGCCACGAGGGCATCATAGACACCATTGGCAGCGACGGACACATACGGGTGCGCATCACTCAGATGGCGGCCTGTGCAGGGTGTAAGGTTGCTGCCCATTGCAATGCTTCGGAGCAGAAGGTGAAGATGGTGGACGTCTGGGCCAGTCCAGGCACGCTGCCCTACAGCGTGGGCGACAGCGTGGTGGTGGCCACGAGCGGTGCCGCCGCGGGTCGCGCCCTGCTGCTGGGCTTCGGGCTGCCGCTGCTGCTGCTCCTTGTGGTGCTTGCCGCGATGCTGGCGGCGGGCTGCGACGAGGGCATGAGCGCCCTCACGGCGCTGGCCGTGCTGCTGCCCTACTACTTTGTCCTTTGGCTGTGCCGCAAGCGCATTGCCGGAGGCATCAGTTTTAAAATACTAACTACCAAATAACTACTTTATGAATCCAATTTTGATTGCAGTAATCGTGCTTGGAGCCATTGCGCTCATAGCGGCGCTTGTGCTCTTTGTGTGCTCCAAGCGATTTGCTGTTTTTGAAGACCCGCGCCTGGCCCAGGTCAACGCCTTGCTCCCGGGTGCCAACTGCGGCGGCTGCGGCTTTGCCGGCTGCGGCGGCATGGCCGATGCCCTGGTGAAGGGTGCCGACAAAGGCAGCATCGAGGGCCTGAACTGTCCCGTGGGCGGTGCCGACGTGATGGGTCAGGTGGCCGACCTCCTGGGCATGGCCATTGCCAATGGCGAGCCTAAGGTGGCCGTGGTACGTTGCAACGGGTCGTGTGAGTATCGTCCGCGCGTGACGGAGTATGCCGGTCTGCGCACGTGTGCCGCGATGAACGCCACGGGAGCCGGCGAGACACTTTGCGGCTTTGGCTGTCTGGGCTGCGGCGACTGTGTGTCGGCCTGCCAGTTCGACGCCATCCGCATGAACAAGGAGACGGGGCTGCCCGAGGTCGACGAAGAGAAGTGTACGGCCTGCGGTGCCTGTGCGAAGGCCTGTCCGCGCCAGATTATCGAGCTGCGCAAGAAGGGTCCGAAGGGTCGCCGCGTCTACGTCTCGTGTGTGAACAAGGACAAGGGCGCCGTGTCGATGAAGGCCTGCAAGGTGTCGTGCATCGGATGCGGCAAGTGCTTGAAGGAGTGCAACTTCGAGGCCATCACCATTGCCGGCAACCTGTCGTACATCGACCCGGAGAAGTGCCGCCTCTGCCGCAAGTGCGTCTCGGCATGTCCTACTCACGCCATCCGCGACGTGAACTTCCCCACTCCGCCGCCTGCTCCAAAACCGAAGGAGCCCGCAACCGGCGCTTCACCCGCCGCAGCTACCGTCACACCAGAAAGAAAGGAGGCCCAAGCATGAAAGCACGTACATTCCGTATAGGTGGTATACACCCCGATGAGAACAAGCTGACACACGAAGTGGCAACGCAGACAGCCCCGCTGCCCAAGCAGGCCATCTTCCCCCTGAGCCAGCACATTGGCGCCCCGGCAAAGCCCGTGGTGCAGAAGGGCGACAAGGTGAAGGTGGGCACGCTGCTGGCCGAGGCCGGAGGCTTCGTCTCGGCACCCATCTTCTCGAGCGTCAGCGGCACGGTGGTGAAGATAGACACCGCCATCGACGCCACAGGCTATCGCAAGCCCGCTATTATAATAAATGTGGAAGGCGACGAGTGGGAACCCTCCATCGACCGCTCGGAGGGGCTGGAGCTGGTGAAAGACCACCCCGAACTGACGCCCGAGGAAATCGTCACACGCATAAAGGATGCCGGCGTCGTCGGCATGGGCGGTGCCTGCTTCCCGACGTTCATCAAGCTCACGCCGCCGCCAACGGCAACGGCCGAGTGTGTGATTATCAACGCCGTGGAGTG
>CAMPCG010000112.1 GCA_946644025.1 uncultured Prevotellaceae bacterium
CTCGCCGATGCCACAGGCATTGACACCCGTGGCGGTTGGGAGCACTCGATGGAGTAAGACGGTCGCAAGTCCTTAGCCGCTTTGCTTACAAAGAAAAGCAGAGCGGCTACTGCTTACTCACACGGCGGATATACTTGATACGGGCACCCAGCGTCTCCCACTGCACCTGCAGCGAGTCGCGGTGTGCCCTCAGTTGGTTCAGACGCAGCACTTCAGGTGACTGATTATTGAGTTGGGTCGCGTGGTCCATCACCCACTGGTGTAGCTGCTCATGTTCAGCCTTGGCAATCGCCAAAAGGCTGTCAACGAGGGCCAGGTCTTGCTGAGCCTGTCGCAGCTCGGTTGTCTGCTTTTCCTTCAGCGCTGCCTTGCGCGCTTCTATTTCTGCCCGTCGGGAGTGGTTGCCACAGGCGGCAAGCAATATCATTGTCAATAAGAGAACAAAAGTCTTCTTCATTTTCTTGAAAAACGAATCAGTCCGAAAAGTCTGTTACAGGGGTTGACATGTTCTGTCAACATGTCGCCTACCGATACTCGCCTTATCAAGAGAGAGTGTGGCTGTACAGGCCTGCTGTCGACTTTTGGGACTGATTCAGCAAAATAGGATTCTAATTCTTGATGACACCGTCGGCCTTCAGCCTGGCCTTCAGCTCGCTGCGCAGCACGCGGACGGTGAGGCGATAGTTCTTGAAGTACTTGTTCTTCGACTTGTCGTTGGAGCGTAGCTTGCGGTCCTCCAGACTGACATACTTGGTATACTCGCCCTTGTCCATAAAGAAAATGTTGAAGTATTCGTCGTACTTGTCGCGGGCATCAAGCTCGTTGATGAGCGGACGGGAGTCGCAGCCCTGCAGACCGCCGCGGATGCCGTCGAAGATGACGGCCATGACAGCGTCTTTCTTGGCCTGCTCGACGGCGTCGGCCTTGTTGCGGCCGGTGCCGGTGACGCGCAGTGTCTGGCTACCGTCACCCTCGACGCCCATGCACTCGATGGCCTGCTTCTGGTAGGTGGCCCGTCGCTGTGCCTGGACGGCTGTCGTGCCTGCCATGAGGCCGACAGCAATAAGTATAAAAAGCTTTGTGCGCATAGTCTTTAATGATAAATGAAAAATGAAAAATGATAAATGAGCAACTGCGAACCGTCTAAAATTCGTAGCCGACCTTGATGGAGACGAAGCTGACCATCTCAGGGGTGGTCTGGCCGTTGGCATTGCGGTTGTCCTTGGTCCAGTTCTTAATCTGCTGGATGTTGTAGTTCAGACCCAGCAGCCAGGAGTCGCGCTTCTCGCCGAACTTCATGCCGATGGTGGGCGAGAAGAAGAAACCGTCGCGGATGGCGCCGCCAATGTCGACGGACCAGTAGGGCACGAAGTTGCGCACCTCCTGTGAGAGCATGTTGCCGCGCAGGTCGATGAACAGCGGCATGGTCCACTTGATGGAGGTGTTGCGCAGCTGGTCGTTGTTGTTGACGTAGCAGTTGCCGCCAATGCCGAGGCCCAGCTTCAGGAACTCGTTGACCATGTAGCCGCCGGTGAAGGAAAGGCCTGCACGCTGGGCGTCGTCGACGCCGTCCTTGAAGAGGATGCTGGTTCCGCCGTTAGCTTCGACGGCGCACCAGAAGCCGTTGTCCAGCTCGGCGTGGTCGCGGTATGCGGGACGGTTGGTGGGGCGCTCGGGCAGTCGGACGGGGCGCTGTGCGAACACCTGTCCCACGGTGAGCACGAGCACGAGTGATAATAATACTTTCTTGATCATGATTCTATTGCTTTAAGTGATAATTGGGAGTGTCGATGAAATCCTCGTCGATGAGGATGTACTGTAGATAAGTTTCGGCGGGGTCTTCACGCTCGTCGGCATAGTAGAGCACCGCCACCTTGAGGTTGTCGCAGTCGGGCATGTCGACGACGCGGAACCGGGCGTTAGCCCGACGGTCGAAGAAGGCGGCAAGGACGTAGTCGCGCTCGCCCTCACGCTCGTTGTAGCTCTCCACGCGGCCTTCGACATGCTGCTCGTCGCTGAGGCGGAAGTCGTAGACGGCCCCTATGCCGGCCTTTAGGCTGAACCTGACGAAGGCCCCTTGCAGCTCGCCCTCTTCCGTTGTCTCGTCTGACGAGAAACAGATGGTGTATCGGTGGTTCAGCCCTGAGGTGACGGGGTTGTTTGCCTTCGCTGCGGAAAGCCCGCACCCCATGACGGTCAGGAGCGCAAAGAGTACTATCGAGCGTGGCTTCTGCATCAGGCTGCTCTGTCAGCGGCGGTTACCACCAGCTGCGGTAGTAATGGTTACGGACGACGACGCGGGGACGGCTCTTGGCATAGGCTACGGCCACGTCGCGGCATGCCTGGATGCGGGCCTTGCTCAGGGCGGTGGCAGCATTGAGGCGAGCTTTCTCCATAGCGACGGCATCGTTGTAGCGACGGTCGGTGACACCCTTTACGCGGGCCTCGATCTTCTTCATCAGGGCCTGGGCCTGCGGGTAGCAGTCGGCACTGGTGTTGATCTGCGACAGCAGCATCATGGCCTGCTCAGCGCCCCAACCGGGATTGGGGTCGGCAGCCCAAATGGCCTGTGCCTGATTCAGAATCTGACGGGCGTCGTGGTTCAGGTGGGCATCGTAGACACCCTCCATCATGGCGAGTGCGTCAGGATAGCACGACACCTCCTGAGGAATGGCGGTGAGCTCCCACAGAGCTGCTTCCCACTCCTGGGCTGTGACGAGTCCGCCGGCACGCTGTATGATGTTGCCGCAGTTCTGCTCGTAGTAGTCGATGATGCGCTGACGGGCCTCGGCAATGATGCTCTTCAGCTTCGGCGTCGACTTGATGTTCTTCAGGGCGTTGGTCATGGCCTGTCCCTCGGTGTTGCCAATGCCGATGGCCTCCATCGACGTGGAACCAAAGCAGGCATTAGCCATGTTGTCGCCGACAGCAAAGGTAATCTCCAGGTGCTGGATGAGCTTGGTGCCCGACACCTCGCGCTGCAGGGCAGCGACGCGGCAGGCCAGCACGAAGCGGCCGCCGTAGCCACTCTCCAGACCCAGCGAGGAGATGACGTTGCGCAGGCGGTTCTCGGCAATGGTCACATTGTTCTCCGTCAGGCCGTCGATGGCTGAGTCGACGATAGGCGACAGCATAATCTGGGCCTGCGACGGCAGGAACGCACAGGCTGCAAGGACGGCAGCCAGAAATCTCTTTTTCATCTTCATTGTCGTTCGGTTTTAGTAAATGAAAGTTATTCTACGCCGACCAGGAAGTTGACGCGACCGAGCGTGTTGCCCTGGCCCTTGGCGACCTTTCGGCCAGTCTCGGCCTTGAAGGCTTTGCGCACACCCTTGGCCCATGTCTCGGGGTCGGTGGGGTCGCCCTCTTCGTCGAAGAAGGGGATGCGGACGTTCTTGAACTCGCACATCTTCTTGGTCTGACGGCCCTTCTTACCGGCTCTGTTCACGGCATGCTTGCGAATCCACTGGTGCAGGAAGTCGTTGAACGTGTCCTCGTCCTCGCCAATCTCGTCGCGCAGGAAGTCGATGCCAGAACCGTCGGCAGCACGGAAGACGACGGTAATCTGGCGGCCGTTGTCGCGCAGATCCTTGAAATAGTTGATGACCTGCTCGCAGAACTCGTCAATTTTACCGGCAACCACCTTGCGAAGGGCCAGATCAACGGGGTCGGAAGTGCCCTCTACGGAGCCCTCACACGATGCTACCTGATCGTTGCAGTAGGCGTCGACGGCCTTCAGGCGGAACTGAATGTACTTGCGCGGTCCCATGGGCTTCACGGAGTAGTCCAGGTCGACGCGGATGTCGGGACGAGCCTGTTGCATCAGTTCGTCCATGGCTCCCTTGTCGGCAGCATCGCCGTCGGCAGCGTTGGCCAGTTCCTCAGCACGCTCGCGCTTCATGTCTTTGAGCAGGTTCTCCAGGTCTTCGTGCTGGAAGCCGCGCTCCTCAAGCACTTTCTGTACGGCCTGGATGGCCGTCTTCATCTCACGGTTCTGCACGAAGGCATCGCTATAGCGGGGCATGTACTCCGTCTCGCCGTCGTTGTCGAAGGTGTTCATGTAGCCATGGTCGCTCATCCACGTGTCGTCGGGGAACACAATGATGGTAGGCATATCGGCCTGTTGGGCAAATCCTTTCAGGCCTGCGGCACAGAAGAGTGCCATCAATACAAATAGTTTCTTCATATTGCTTTTCTCTTTTCTCTTTTCACATTTTACTTTTCTACCTGCGGAAAAGACTTTTTGCACTCTCAATGATGCCGTCCTTCTCTAAGCGCTTGCGAAGCGCATTGACGTTCACCTGGACGAGCAGGCCCACCTTGTACTGCTTGCCGACCTTGACGACGTCGCCGGCCTGCTGGGCACCACGGCTGGTGAGCTGTACAAACTGCTTGAACTCGCCTGACTCGAAGAACAGGTCGAAATACTCGCGGTGGCTCTCGTATCCGTCGGGAACGAGCGCGGGCACACTGCCCTGATAGCCTTCATCGGAGGCTGCAAGACCCTTGAACAGCAGGCCGTGGATGGCATTGCGCATGCCGATCTCGTTGGTGAGCAGCTGCTTCTTCTTGCCGAAGCTCCATACTTTGAACACCTTGAAACCGCTTGTTGAAGCGACATTCTCCTTGACAAGCGACAGCTCGTAGTCGTAGCCCGGAGTATCGTCCTTGGCCGACACCGACGTGAAGGTCATGGTGAGGGCGAACAGAAATAACAGTACTTTTTTCATAATCGTATAACTTTATTAATTGAATGTGATTGTTTTATTTTGCCAGGCGAATCATGCAGCCCTCGCCCATCTTGCCAGGCTTACCGCTGAAAGTGGTATAGGCCTGCTTGCCTGCAGCATCCTCGTCGTCGTCCTTGTCGGTTGCAGCACCTTCAATCTGCTCGCCGGCACCCGAGCGGTTGTCCCAGATGCAGTTCTTCTCGACCTTGATGGTGCCGATGTTCTTCCAGTCCATGACGTTGGGGTCGTCTTCCGACTGTACGGCTTCGAAGACGTCGAACTTGTCGCCATTCTTCACACCTTCCTTCAGGCCGATGTAGGCTGCCAGCTTGCCGTCGATGACGTGCAGTGAGGTCATCGGGCGGAACTCCTCATGGTCGCGCTGCAGGGCAGCAAAGGCAGCATCGGTGGCACGGACGGTACCACGGGCGATGAGCTTGTCGAGTGTGGTCGACTTCTTCAACGACATGGCGGCAGGGGCACGCTTCGACGATTTGCCGATGTAGGTCAGCTTGTAGTCCGTGTCGCTGAGCAGCTTCGACTGCTTGGCCTTGTCCCAGTACTCCAGCTCCAGACGGTCCTGCAGCTCCTTGCTCCAGTCGAGCTTGAAGAGGTAGGCATTGGCGCGCACGAAGTAGCCCTTAATCTTCTTCTCCAACAGCTCGGAGCCCTTCTTCAGAGCTATCTGTGCCAAGGCGTTATCGCCCAAGGTTAATTGCAGCACAGCGGTGCTCATGGCTATCACCTCCTTGGCGTCCATGTAGCCGTAGCGGTTGACGCAGACATAGGTGTTGGAGAGCAGCTTGTTGGTGCTGCCTTTGGCCATAGAAATCAGATTCTCGGTAGCCTTGGCGTTGGCCAGTGCCTCCTGGCTCAGTCCCTTGACGCCAAGTTCGAAGATGGTTGATAACTCATCGTCGAAGTTGACCTTGCCGATAGCTGTGCCGGGCTTGTTGTACCACTTGGCCACCAGCTTCTGGGCGAACTTGTTCTGCTCGAAGTACTTCTGCAGGCGAGCGGCATATTCATTTTCGCGGAGCGAGTTTCTGAGGCCTTGTTCTTTCAGAATGTCATAGGTAATCTTGTCGAGCTTGCTCTCCTTGCCTATGGCATTGATTTCCTCCTCGGTCACCTCGGGCAGCTTGGCAAAGTCAATCTTGCGGTCGGTCAGCGAGAAGTCGTTGTAGCGCTCGTAGTTGCGGGCAAAGTTGATGGTGTCGAACGTGGCATCCATAATCTTGAAGGCTTCGGCATACTCCTCGTTGTCGGTGGTCTCCGAGAGCTTCATCATGTACACCGAGTTGCGGATGTAGTACTTGTCAGGATCTTCCTGAGCCTGTGCTGTATTGGCAAAAGCCACAGCTGCCAGGGCCGCGCAAATCATTACTTTCTTCATAGGTCTGTTCTTTGGGGGTTAGTTGATTAGGTTTTTGGTGTGTCAGATTTGGATGATGAGGTAGGGCGAGGCAGCCCAGAAGGCCTTGGCGTCGGTAATCTGAAGTGTGGTGGTGCCGTCGCCGTTGTCGGTCAGCGTGTAGCTGCTCTCAGGCTTCTCGGTGATGAGCTTGGGCTTCTTCGAGTCGAGTACGAGCTTCTCAAAGCCACGCACGTCAACTTTCTTGAACTTGCTCTGGTCGATGTTGGCATAGTTGGCACGCTTCTTGCTCAGGCCGCCGCCCTCCAGCAGGCCGAGCTCCTTCAGCTCCTTTTTGCCGGCAACGATATAGAACGCCTGGTTCAGCTGCTTGTCTTGCTCGTAGTTCTGGTCCTTCAGGTACTCCGACTCGGCTGTCAGCTCGTTGACGTCGTAGCGCAGCTCCGAGATCTTGGCATCTTTCGTCTCAACGGCTTCCTCCAGCTTGGCAATCTGGCCGCTCTTCTCCTCCAGCTGCTTGTTGAGGTAGTCCACCATCTTCTGGAAATTGGCCAGCGCCACCTTGTTCGACTTGTTGGTGCTCGTGAGCTTGTTGATCTGCTGCTGCTTGCGAGCCAGCAGGTCCTTAAAGGCGTTCAGGCGGGCCACCACCTGGTCCTTGGGCGTGCCCTCGGGCATGTTGAAAATCATCTGCTCCTGTATCTGGATGGAATCCAGGCAGGCAGCCACAGCATTGACAATGTCCAGCATCTGGTCTACTTCCTCTGTCTCCAGGGGAGCATCGACAAGCACGGAGTCGCTCATGGCCGACAGGTCGCTCGAAGTGTCAGCACTCTTGTTGCAACCTACGAACAGCGTACTTGCAACAATCATGGTTGAAACCAAAAACTTTCTTGCATTCATAGTTTTTTCAGATTAGTTTTGCCTTTGAACTCCCATCATTCGGCAAGTCTTTTGTCTTAGGTTTACAGTGAGGACGTGGGAGTTTTCTGCCTGCTCTCTACCCATAACAGACAAAAGAGGGGCAAAAACGTCCTTCCTTTACGGTTGCAAAAATACGAATAAAAGTTGAAACGGCAAAAGAAAAGGGTAACTTTTTTAACATTACCCCAAAAATATCTTAAAATAGTGGTCTGAACTTCTACATTCAGAAGTTCAGACCGACATTGACGAACAGCGAGCCCGTGTGGGCATCGTCGAAATAATCGCGGGTGACGTTGGCCAAGCCCAGGTCGTAGCCCACTTCGGCGTAAAGGTGGTCGAACTGCAGGCCGCAACCCATGCGCAGGCCGCCGTCGCAACGCCGGAAGGCATCGTCGCTGAACGAGCTGTAGGCCACGCGCTCGCCGAAGTCCTTGATCTTGCCACCGACACCAACGCCACCATAGACGCCAAAGAAGGGCTGGATGCTGGTGAGGCGGTCGAAGTTGTGTTGATACTTCAGCACGAAGGGCACCTCCAGGTAGTTCATGGAATAGGTGAAGTCGCCCTGATAGTGGCCTTTGCCGCCCTTCTCGGCGTAGAGCAGGCCGGTCTCAAGATAGAAGGGCGTGGCGGGCACCAGCTGGAAGCCTACGGTGAGGCCGAGGTTCAGGCCTGTCCTGACAGAGCCGCCATCGAGATAGGGGTCGTCGGAGTTGACTGTCGATAGTCCCACTCCCACGCGCATACCATAATATATATCAAAGGGCGAGACGCGGGAGTCGTAGTGTGGGCGTGAATGGGCGTAGCCGTAAGGCGACGGACGGCGCGGCATGTAGCGCCCGGGTTGTGCCATGACCGGCAACAGGGTCATGACGAGGAGCAGTGAGAGGGTGAAAATCTTTTTCATTGTCGTAGGATTTTAACTGTTAATGATGCTGCAAAGGTACGAAACCCGCCGGTTTCGTGCAAGGGTAAAATCCTAAAAGATGAGGGGAGAATCCCTAAACATTCATAGGGAAACGGTCATGCCGACATCGGTGACGCCAGGCAGGGGCGAGTGCTGCATATAGTGGCTGACGGCAATGCGCAGGGTGTCGTCGGCGGCAAGCGTGATGCCACTCAGCGGGACGTTGTACTGGTAGAGCCCGGAACCACTGCCTCGCGATGTACCTTCGCTGTCGGCAAGTTGCAGACGGTAGAGAGCCTGGCGGTGCTGGCTGCGCGTTGACAGCCTGACGTCCAGCATCAGGTCGGTGAACGGGTAGCTGCTGGTAGCTCGGAGCCCCAGTGTGAGCTGAAGGGCCACGTCGGGACTGTCGGCCAAGTCTGTGCGACGCTCGTAGCGCATCACTTCCAACGGCACCACCTCAAAGTGCAGTGTGTCCTCGCGCAACCACCCCTCGGCGTCGATGGCCTCGTAGTGTGAATAAATGGTGTTACGGTTGCAACTGATTGTACTCAGTGCAACCGTAA
>CAMPCG010000113.1 GCA_946644025.1 uncultured Prevotellaceae bacterium
CTGCGCCGCCATTTCTCTTAACCCTCAACTAAAGTCTCTCATCTCTCATCTCTCAACTCTCATCTCTCAACTCTCAACTCTCAACAAGCATGATCGACATTCAACATATCACGAAGAGCTTCGGCTCGCTGCAGGTGCTGAAAGGCATCGACCTGCACATCGACAAAGGAGAAATCGTCAGCATCGTTGGTCCCAGCGGTGCCGGTAAGACCACACTACTGCAGATCATCGGCACCCTCGACCGCCCCGACAGCGGTTCGGTGTGTGTCGATGGTATCGACACCACCAAGCTCTCGCAGAAGGCCCTCAGCGACTTCCGCAACCGCCATCTGGGCTTCGTCTTCCAGTTCCACCAGCTGCTGCCAGAGTTCACGGCTATCGAGAACATCATGATTCCGGCCTACATTGCCGGGCGCCCGACCAAGGAAGCCAAGGCGCGCGCCCAGGAACTGCTGACCTTCATGGGACTCACCGACCGTGCGCACCACAAGCCTGCGGAGCTCAGCGGTGGCGAGAAACAGCGTGTGGCTGTAGCCCGTGCGCTGGTGAACAATCCTGCCGTCATCTTGGCCGACGAGCCCAGCGGCTCGCTGGACACCAAGAACAAGCAGGAGCTGCACCAGCTTTTCTTCGACCTCCGCGAGCAGTTCGGCCAGACCTTCGTCATCGTCACCCACGACGAGCAGCTGGCCACCCTCACCGACCGCACCATCCACATCAAGGACGGCCTGATCGTTAACCAAGAAGCTCCCCTGTCGTCCCCCGAAGAAGAACCCCCCATTACTATCGTCCCTTAACTCCACCTAAACTCCCCCCAAAAAATGATTAACCTCGGCACTACCAACACCCTGCGCATCGTCAAGCGCGTCGACTTCGGCCTCTACCTCGATGCTGGCGACGAAGGCGAAATCCTGCTGCCCAAGCGCTACGTCACCCCGCAGATGCACATCGGCGACGAGATAGAAGTGTTCATCTATCTCGACCAGGACGAGCGCCCCGTGGCCACCACCGAGCGCCCCGTGGCCCAAGTGGGCGAGTTTGCCTGCCTCGAAGTGGCCTGGACCAACCAATATGGTGCTTTCCTCAACTGGGGCCTGATGAAGGACCTCTTCTGTCCCTTCCGTGAGCAGAAGCAGCGCATGGAGCAAGGCCGCCGATACATTGTATATATTAAGGTCGACGACGAGAGCTACCGCCTCATGGCCACCGCCAAGGTCGAGAAGTACCTGGCCGACGAGCGCCCGCCCTATAAGCATGGCGACGCCTGCGACTGCCTCGTCTGGCAGAAGACCGACCTGGGTTTCAAGTGCATCATCGACAACCGTTATCAGGGCCAGCTCTACGACAACCAGCTCTTCCAGCCCCTACACACCGGCGACCGCTTCACAGCCTATATTGACCACATCCGTCAGGACGACAAAATTGACGTCACCATGCATCCCACCGGGCAGCGCCACACCCTCGACTTTGCCGAGGTGCTGCTGCGCTATCTCTACGAGAACAACGGGCGCTGCGACCTGGGCGACAAGAGTCCTGCAGAGCTTATCTACGACCGCTTCAAGGTCTCGAAGAAAGTCTTCAAGAAAGCCGTCGGCGACCTCTACCGCCGTCGTCTCATCACCATCGGCGACGACGGTCTGCAGTTAGTCTCCTGACTCCCCACCTCCTTTACCTCCTTTACCTCCTTTACCTCCCCAACTCCTAAACTTCTTATCTACGACACCATGCAAAGAAATCCTATCAGCAGCCTATGGCTCCTTCTCCTGGCACTCGTCGGTGCACAGTTCACCGCCCACGCCCAGTCATTAACGCTTAGCAGCCCCGACGGTCAGCTGCAGCTCACATTCACCCTGACCGACGGTCAGCCCCGCTACGCACTGCAGCGGGGCCAGCAGCCCGTCATCCTGCCCTCGCAGTTGGGCTTCCAGCTGCGTGGCGGCACGTCGCTCACCGCCGGTTTTACGCTCACCGACAGCACCACCGGCACCTTCGACGAGACGTGGCAGCCCGTGTGGGGCGAGGAGGCCTCCATCCGCAACCACTACAACGAGCTCCTCGTCAAGCTTGCGCAGCCCGCCAAGGACCAGGGCCAACGCCCCGTCGCCATGCACATCCGCTTCCGCCTCTACGATGACGGTCTGGGCTTCCGCTACGAGTTCCCCATGGACAACGCCCTCACCTATTTCATGATTAAGGAGGAGTGCACCCAGTTTGCACTCACCGGCGACCACACCGCTTGGTGGGTGCCCGGCGACTATTCCACGCAAGAATTCCGCACCACCGAGTCGCGGCTCTCTGAGGTACGCACGCTGGCTCCCGATGTGCGTCGCCACGGCGGTTGGCCCAACACGGCCTCGTCAGACTGTGGCGTGCAGACGGCCGTGCAGATGAAGACGGCCGAGGGGCTCTACATCAACATCCACGAGGCTGCCGTCCTGGACTATCCCACCACCAACCTCGACCTCGACGACCAGCACTTCGTGCTCACCACCAACCTCACTCCCGATGCAGAGGGCGTGAAGGGGCGCATGCAGGCTCCCTGCAAGACACCGTGGCGCTCCGTCATGGTCTGCACCAGCGCCACCGACGTGCTGGCCTCGCGCCTCGTGCTGAACCTGAACGACCCGTGTGCCCTCGACGACACGTCGTGGATTCACCCAGTGAAGTACATGGGCGTCTGGTGGGAGATGATCAGCGGCCACTCACAGTGGTCCTACACCAGCGACTATCCCTCCGTGCAGCTGGGTGTCACCGACTATGCCCACTCCAAGCCCCACGGCAAGCATGCCGCCAACAACGAGAACGTGCGCCGCTACATCGACTTCGCCGCGGCTAACGGCTTCGACGCCCTGCTCATCGAGGGCTGGAACGAAGGCTGGGAGGACTGGTACGGCAAGCAGAAGGACTTTGTGTTCGACTTCATCACGCCCTATCCCGACTTCGACCTGCCGGCCCTCAACCGCTATGCCCACGAGCATGGCATCCGCCTCATCATGCACCACGAGAGCTCGTCGTCGACCGTCAACTACGAGCGCTGGATGGAGCAGGCCTACCAGCTCATGAACCGCTATGGCTACAACGCCGTGAAGAGCGGCTATGTGGGCAAGATCATCCCCTACGGCGAGTACCACTACAGCCAGCCCATCATCAACCACTACCACTACGCCATCACCGAGGCGGCCCGCCACCACATCATGGTCAACGCCCACGAGGCCGTGCGACCCACGGGTCTCTGCCGCACGTGGCCCAACATGATTGGCAACGAGAGTGCGATGGGCACCGAGTTCCGCAGTGCCATCAGACCCGGCCACACCACCATCCTGCCCTTCACCCGTCTGCAGGGCGGGCCGATGGACTACACGCCCGGCATCTTCGAGATGGACCTGTCGAAAACGTCGGGCTGGGCCGACAAGATGGCCCACACCATCTGCAACCAGCTGGGACTCTACGTCACCTTCTACTCGCCCCTGCAGATGGCTGCCGACCTGCCGCAGTACTATGCCCGCTACATGGACGCCTTCCAGTTCATCAAGGATGTGGCTGTCGACTGGGACCGTAGCATCTACCTGCAGGCCGAGCCGGGGGCTTACATCGTCACCGCCCGCCACCCCAAGCTCTCGTCGCTGAACAAGGCTGCCGAGGGTGTCGGCACGCTGCCCGACGGCAAGAAGGGCGTCGTCAACAGCGTCACCCGCTTTGTCTATGCACTCCCCGACGACGCCACGGCCAGCGACCTGGCCACGGCGCAGCCCCGCGACGTCTGGTATGTGGGCGGCATCACCGACGAGAACGCCCGCGACGTCAAGGTGAAGCTCGACTTCCTGAAGCCCGGCATCACCTACGAGGCCATCATCTATGCCGATGCTCCCGATGCCGACTACGAGACCAACCCGCAGGCCTACACCATCACCCGCCGGAAGGTCAACGACCGCACCACCCTGAAGCTCCACATGGCGCGCGCCGGCGGCTTCGCCGTCTCCCTCCGTTCGATGTAAGCATCAGGGGCGGCGGGGGGACAAAGACGCTTCCGTCGCCCCGCCGCCGCGCTTTCGTCGTCCCGCCGCCGCACCTTCGTCGCCCCGCCGCCGCGCTTCCGTCGTCCCGTCGCGGTTCTGTGTGCGGCGGTATTACCGCCGCTTCCGCCCTTTCTTTGACGAAACGCCCCTTGCGGCTGACGAAAGCCCCGCTGTGGCTGACGAAAGGAAAAACTTTCCCTCACGGTCTCCCAAAAGTTGCGTATTTGCCGAAAATGCCGTACCTTTGCAACCGATGAGTACAACGTCGCCCTCCTTCTTCCGTTTGCCGCAATATGATTGCGGCCACCACCGCTTGCAGCCCCTCAGCCACCGCTTGCTGCCACTTCTGTTGGCGCTCTGCCTCCTGCAGCCTCTGTTTCGGCTGTGCTGCGGCATTGCCGCTGCTCCCCGTGCCCTCCCTTCACCCTTCACTCTTCACCCTTCGCCTTTCCTCTCGTCCTCCCTCAGTTTCCGCCGCTTTACCACCCAGGACGGCCTGCCACAGATGCAGACCGAGACCGTCTGGCAGGACACCCGCGGCTACATCTACATTGGCACCCTCTCCGGCTTCGTGCGCTACGACGGTCGCACGCTGACGCCCTTCCTTCAGGGCCGCCGCATCAACATCGTCGATTTCCAGGAGCTGGACGGCAAGGTCTACGCCTTCGGTTTCGGCCGTTACTGGAGCTTCGACGCTCTGCACCCGTCGCTCACCCTCCATTCCACTGACTCCGCCGGTGAGCGCATGCTGAACAACTTCAATGCCGCAGACTTGCCGCCGGGCTTCCTGCTCACCGAGGACGGCGAAGAACAGCAGCGCGCTCTTTGCCGTCTCACACCCGCCGGACTGCAACCTGTAGATACGCCTACCAGCCTTCAGTCCGCTGATAGCGCCCCTTCCGTTTACCACTTTCCACCTTCCTCTTTCCTCTCGCCTCTCCTCGACCTCATGCTGCCCGACCGCAAGCTCTACGTCGACAGCACCGGCGTTTACATCCCCACGCCGCAAGGGCTCTACCGCGTTGACCCCTCTGGCCGCGAACATCTGCTGACGTCACAGCCCGACGTCTACAGCCTCTGCCGTTGGCAGGGTCGACTCTGGGCCTTCGCCGAGAATGGTGCCTTCGCGATAGATTCGCGCTTGTCGAACACCGACCCTGGGCCGCGGAATGTGACTGACACGATTCACTACGAGGGCCTGTCGGCCGACTACGGACTCCTTGTGCGCACCACGCACAGCGACGAGCTGCTTCTGGCCGACGCCCACAGCCTCTACACCCTCGATGCCGACGGACGCTTGCATCTGCTGGCTGGTGGTTTCAACCTCATCAAGGACCTCTTCGTCGACCACTGGGACCGCCTTTGGATGGCCACCTATCAGGGCGCTTACTGTTTCTTCAACCGCCGTTTCACCAATCATCGCCTCCATGATGCGAACGACATCGTGCGAGCCATTGCCCCTCTGCCAGACGGCCGCATGGTCATGGGCACGCTCAACGGCAAGCTCCTCGCAGGTGACCGTTTGCTGAGCGACATGCCCGACGACTTCTTCGTGCCCAGCAGTGCCGTCATCGACGGTAAGGTCTACATGGCCTGCCGGGGCGATGTGGCGGTGGTGGAGGAGAGTGGAAAGTGGAAGGAGGAAGGTGGAGTGCCCGCCCTGCGCTGGCTGCACCTGCCTTACACGCGCTACCAGTTTGTCAGCGAGGCCGGCGGGCGCCTCATTCTGGGCACGCGCCAGATGGTGCTCAGCTACAACCCCACCACCGGCACTACCGACACGCTGACCACCGACATTCCTCATCCCTGGTGCGCCGCCACCGATGGCGACGGGCGCCTCTGGGTGGGCAGCACCTACGGCCTGTTCTGCCTTGTAGCTCCCGACAGCGTGCAGAAGGCTGCCTACGGTCAGCAGCGTCTCACCGTCACCACGATGGCACGCGGCCTTGATGGCACCATCTACTTCGCCACTGGCGACTCGCTGCTCACTGTGCGCCGTGGCTGTCAGGTGGAGCAGCTCAGCGACACGCTCAACGCCCTGCTCAACGGTCACGAGGTGCGCCAGTTGCACGTCTCGCCGCGCGGCTATCTGGTCATCGCTGTCATCGACGGCATCTTCGTGGTGCGTCTCACCAGCGATGGGCGCGCCGCCGAGACGGTCTTCTTCAACCACCTGAACGGTTTTACGATGATCGAGCCGCAGCAGGCCCGCATGGCCGAGAGCAGCGACGGCACCGTCTGGATGCCCTGCTTGGAGGGCCTTACGTCGTTCCGCCCTGAAGAGCTGCTCACCGACAGCCAGGCCGACACCTACATCGCGCCGCCCGTGGCCTGGTGGCAGCGCTGGTGGGTCATCGCCCTGGGCCTGCTGACGCTGCTGCTGCTCGTCTTCGCCCTGGTGCTGCAGACTGAGCAGCACCGCCACCGTCGCCGCCTGCGCCGCCTGCAGCGCGAGAAGAAGCTGAAGGAACTGCAAATCAACGCCATCCGCCTGAAGGCCATCCCACACTTCCACGCCAACGTGCTGGCGGGCATTGAGTACTTCCTCATGAACAACGACACGGCCGAGGCCACCCGCTACCTGAAGCTCTACAGCGACTTCACCAACCAGACGCTCATCGACATCGACCGCCCGGCACGCACCGTCGCCGAAGAGGTGGCCTACACCCGCATCTACCTGCAGCTCGAGCAACTGCGCTACGGCGACCGTCTGCACTACGACATCACGGTTGCCGACGATGTCAACCAGCAGGCGTTGCTGCCCACCATGCTGCTGCACACCTACTGCCAGAACGCCGTGAAGCACGGCATCAGCAACCGCCCCACGGGCGGCACCATCACCCTCAGCATCAGCCAGCGGCAGGACGGTTACGTCGTCGTTGTCGTCGAGGACGACGGGGTGGGGCGTGCCGCTGCGGCCCGGCTGAACCGCAACTCCACGCAGCAGGGCCTGCGTATCCTCATGGAGCAGATAGAGCTGTACAACCAAACCAACCGGCGCCCCATCCGTCAGACCGTCACCGACCTCTGCGACGCCGACGGCCGTCCCGTCGGCACACGCTTCGAAATGGCCGTCCCCCAGGACTACGCCTTCACGCAACTCTAACCCTCAACTCCTTTACCTCCCCAACTCCTTTACCTCCCCAACTCCTCAACTCTCAACTATGAACTCTGAATTTCCCCTCCGTACCATCGTCGTCGAGGACGAGCGCCTGCCGCGCCTCACGCTGCTGCAGAAGCTGGAAGACCTGCGACAGCAGGTGGAGGTCGTCGACAGCTGCGACAACTACGACGACGCCCTGCAGAGCATTCTGCGGCTGAAGCCCGACCTGTTGTTGCTCGACATCCAACTACAGGGCCGCGACGCCATCGAGCTGCTCAACGAGGTGTCGCAGAGCATGCCCCTGCCCTACGTCATTTTTACTACTGCCTACAGCGACCGCAACTATCTGATGAGCGCCATCAAGCTCGCCGCTGTAGACTACCTGCTGAAGCCCATCGACAAGAACAACCTTGCCGTGGCCATTGCCAAGGCCGTCGAGCGCTACGAGGCTACCCACCCCCGCCTCGATGCCGACACCGGCCGCCACGTGCTGCGCACCGCCACCGGCAAGCTGCTGCTCCAGGATGACGACATCGCCTATGTGCGTGCCGACGGCAACTACTCGCAGGTTTCCACCTTCGATGCCGTCGAGGATACCCTCGTCAGCCTCGCCGCCATGGAGCAGACCCTCGACAAGGCCACCTTCTGGCGCATCGACCGCAGTACCATCGTCAATCGGCGTCTCGTCTACAAGCTCAATGCCAAGCGCCGCCTCTGCACCTTCCGCTCACCCGACGGCCGCACCGTCACCCTCGAACTGTCGAAGGCCGGCCTCGACGCCATGCTGCGACTGCTCTGAGAGGCTCCGTCCCCCGAAACGTGCCGTTCGTCACGCCCAAGCGCCCGTTCGTCAAAAGGGGCTTTTTGGCGTTGGCCCGTTTCGCTTTTTCTTCGTATCTTTGTCGGCAGAATCACCATATTATTAACCCTTTAACGACAAACGATTATGAAGAAACTATTCCTTTCCGTCGTAGCCGCCATAGTGGCCACTACGGCAGTCAACGCACAGAGTTCGCTCCTGGCCACGCTGAGCCATGAGGGCAACATCTCCACCTTCTACGGCGCCGGTGCCCTGCGCGAGGCCCACGCCTCCGCACAGGACGGCGACATCATCACCCTCTCGAGCGGGTCGTTCACATCGGTAGAGATTACCAAGGGCATCACCATCCGTGGCGCCGGCATGGACGTCGATGCCACCACGCAGAGCGAGCCTACCATTATTGTGGGCGACTTCAACATCAACATTCCCGCCTCGGCTACAAAGGCACTCACCATCGAGGGCATCTACAG
>CAMPCG010000114.1 GCA_946644025.1 uncultured Prevotellaceae bacterium
ACCACACGCCGGTCTGCTTGTCCTGCCACTTCACGACGGCCTCCAGGTCTTTCTGCAGCAGGTCGATGACCTCGGCGCGGCGGCTGTAGTCTTCGGGCAGCGCGTCGAGCACCTCGATGAGGGCCATGGTGTACCATCCCTGGGCGCGTCCCCAGCAGTGCTGCGAGAGTCCCGTCTGGGTGTCGGCCCAGAAGGCTTTGCGCGTCTCGTCGTAGGCGTGGCGGTTGAGGCCGGTCTTAGGGTCGAGGGTGCGGGCGTAGGTGGTCTTCAGCTGGTCTACGGCGTCGTCGTAGATGGCTTGGGTGTTTACTGTCGGGGTCTTGGCGTTGGCAAGCCGACGTCCGCGGGTGCTGGGCTTTGAGGCTTTCTCGACAATCGGCGCGGTGAGCACGCGGAAGGGCAGGCCCATGAAGATGCCGTCGAGCCACACCTGATAGGCATAGATGGCCTTGTGCCAGAATACCTGGTCGGCCACGGTGCGCGGCTGCTCCTCGAGCTGGCGCATCATGGTCTGCATGGCCAGGAGGTTCTTGGCCTCGGGCCACTGCTGGTACATGCGGGTGACGAAGTGGCCCGTGCGTATGTTGTCGAGGTTGTAGTCCAGGATGTTGTAGCCGCGAATGTCGCCCTTGGCGTTGATCATCGTGTCGGTGTAGAGCTGGCAGTAGTCCTTGATCTTCTCGCCGCCGTAGCGCAGGTAGGTGTCGAGCATACTCTCCAGCTCGATGCCCATGACGTAGCTCCACTTGGGCTTCGTCGAGAAGTCGAGCAGGTAGCTCTTGGGCACACGCTTCATCTCGGAGTAGGTCATCCACTCGGAGTAGTGCTTGTAGGGCTTCTTCTGCAGGGCAAGGCCGCCGTTGATGTAGAGGCGGTCGAAGCGCACGTCGCGCACCTTGCCGCTCTGGAAGTTGCCCTGCTGCACACCGTTGAAGTGGCAGTTGCGCACGTCGATGTCGTAGACGTAGGTGTCCTCGTCGAGGCCGATGATCTGCACGCCGTACTTCGACTTCTGGCATTTGACGTTCTCCATGAGCACGTTGCGCACGGTGGGGTAGTTGCCGCGGCAGCATATCTCGTTGTGCTCGTAGTCGAGGTTGATCTTGAGCACGCTCTCGCCGCACTGGCCCACGTTGACGTCCTTCATGTAGATATTCTCAATGATGCCGCCGCGACACGAGTTGGTTTTTATGCGAAGCACGCGGTCCAGGTGGGGGGAGTCCATCTCGCAGTCGTGGGCGAAGACGTTCTTGCAGCCGCCCGAGATCTCTGAGCCTATGACGACGCCGCCGTGGCCGTTCTTCATCTCGCAGTTGCGGATGATGATGTTTTGCGACGGCATGTTGCGCTCGCGCCCGTCGCGGTTGCGCCCGCTCTTGATGGCGATGCAGTCGTCGCCGGTGTTGAAGAAGCAGTCCTCGATGAGCACGTGGTCGCACGACTCGGGGTCGCAGCCGTCGCCGTTGGGGCCGTCGTTAATCATCTTCACACGGCGCACGGTGATGTCGGTCGACTTCAGGGGATGGATGACCCAGAAGGGCGAGCGCAGCAGCGTGACGTCCTCCAGGAGTATGCGCTGGCACTCGTTGAAGTTGACCAGCTGGGGACGCAGCCCGTCGGTGGGGCCGAAGGTGCGCAGCGGCGTGCGGTTGCCCTTCTCGTCGGTCATGGGCACACCGTCCTCGCCATTGCGCAGCAGGCGCGGACGGGCCTCGCGCTTCTGGCTGATGCCACCGTCCTTGTAGCCGTAGTGAGTGGCGCCGCACCAGGGCCACCACGTGTCGTTGGAGCCGCCGCCGTCGATGGTGCCGAGGCCCGTAACGGCGATGTCGGTCTGGCGGAAAGCGTAGACACAGGGCGAGAGGTTGTAGCAGTCGAGCCCCTCCCACGACGTCTCCACGATGGGGTACAGCTCGGGCTGGAAGACAAACTGCAGCACGGCCCCCTCTTCGACCACCAGGTTCACGTGGCTCTTCAGGGCGATGGCTCCCGTGAGGAACGTCTGCCCCGCAGGCACCACGACGCGACCGCCACCCTTGCGCGAGCAGCGGTCAATGGCCTTCTGTATGGCCTTCTGGTTAACGGCGGCAGTGGCGGTGGGCTTGGCGCCGTACTTGGTGATGACATATTCGGCAGTGCCTGTCTGGGGCAGTGCGATGCTCTGCTCAATCTGCCGGTAGGTCTGCTCGTCCCATTCGGCGGCGTTGGCCATGACGGGCAGGGTAAGGAGGAAAACGATGAGTTGGATTAGTTTTTTGGTCATAGTAGTTATTGTTATTAGTAAATTCAGAATGTCTGTTCTTCTTCGTAGCAGGCCCAGTTGTCGTTGCTTTCCTGCACGGTGGCCTTGTAGCAGGTGGGTATCTGCTCCACACACCAGCGGGCGATGTTCTCGGCCGTAGGGTTGAAGGGCAGCACGTCGTTAAGGTTCTTGTGGTCCAGCGGTTCTTTTATGCGGCGCTTGACTTCGGTGAAGTCGATGACCATTCCGTTGGCGTCCAGCTCTTGTGAGCGACAGAAGATTTCTATCACCCAGTTGTGGCCGTGAAGTTGTGAACATTTGCTCTCGTAGTCGAGTGTCAGCCGGTGGCTGGCCGAGATTTCAATTTTTTTCTTGATGTAGTACATAGTTCGTTTTAGACAATGAGCTCGCTGCCCAGGCGCTTGGCCAGGAGGTCGCGCAGCTCTTTGGTTTCCTTATGTTCTTGTAGCAGCTGCATGGTGCGTTCGAGGTCGGAGCCTGCCTGGCGCAGCTGTTGTTGTATTTCCTTGAGTCGTGACTCGACGATGTTCAGTCGGAAGTCCATCATGAGGTGCTGCACGCGCGGCCGCAGTCGCTCGATGAGCTTCTCCTGGCGTATCTGCGGGTCGTCCACGTCGTTGTCGTACCTGAAGCGTCCGCCCAGCTGGTGGCGGTCGACGGACAGGCTGGTGGCCAGCTGGCTCACCTGAGGGTCGGGGTGGCATGTAAAGTAGGTCTCGGCCTTGAAGCCCGGCGTGTCCTGGCTGCGGCTGACAGCCTCGGCCAGTATCTGGCGGTGCAGGGGCGAGGCGAACTGCAGGCCGTCCTGCGAGAGGTCGAAGTCGATGTATTGGGCCACGGAGAGCGACACTTTCTGCCCGTCGTCGGTCTCGATGTCCTTGAAGATGATCTCTTCGCCATGGCGCACCAGCTCGCGTACGAGGAGCGTCTCTACCGAGGAGATGGGGGACTGGGGAGTTAGGAGTTGGGAGTTAGGAGTTAGGAGTTGGGAGGTGGTGGAGGGTGGGGGTGTGGTGTTGAGGGGTTGCGGGGGTGTGGTGGTCGTCTCCGGGCTGACGGCAGTCGCCTCCTGTCGGCGGGCCTCGCGTTCGCGCTCTTTGGCTTTCTCCTCGATGTCGGCACGTATGTACTTGTTCATCTCGGCCACGAGGGTCTGCTCTTTCAGTCCCACGCGCTGGGCAAAGTCTGAGAGGTAGGTGGAGCGGAGTATCTGGTCGGGGATGACGGAGATGCTCTTTACGATACCGCTGATGCCCTGCGAGCGCTTCACGGGGTCGCTGACGTTTTGCACCGTCAGCCGTGTCTTGAAGGTGATGAAGTCGGTCTGGTTCTCGTCGATGTATCGTTTCAGCTCCTCGGTGGAGTGCTTGCGGGCGAAGGAGTCGGGGTCGTCGCCGTCGGGCAGCAGCAGCACCTTGATGTTCATCCCCTCGGCCAGCAGCATGTCGGTGCCGCGCATGGCGGCGTGTATGCCGGCCTCGTCGCCGTCGTAGAGCAGGGTGATGTTGGGGGTGAAGCGGTGGAGCAGGTGTATCTGGTACACACTGAGGGCCGTGCCGCTGTTGGCCACCACGTTCTCAATGCCGGCCTGGTGCATGGCGATGACGTCGGTATAGCCCTCGACCATGAACACGCGGTCTTCCTTCACGATGGCCTTCTTGGCCTGATAGATGCCGTAGAGCTCGCGCTCCTTGTGGTATATCTCCGAGTCGGGGCTGTTGACGTATTTCTGCGCCACGCCCTTTGTGCGGGCGTCGAGCACACGTCCGCCGAAAGCCACCACTTTGCCGCTGACGTTGAGCCAGGGGAAGATGGCGCGGCCTCGGTAGCGGTCAATGAGCTCAGCCGAAGCCCCCCCTGCTGCCCCCCCTACTGCCCCCGAGGGGGCTTCTATACTTTCAAAGGCAGATGGTATCGTGCCCCCCTCGGGGGGCGAAAGGGGGGCTTTCTCATAGCACAGTCCTGTCTTTGTGAGAAATTCGGCCTTGAAGCCTTTCTTCAGGGCGGCCTGTGCCAGTGCGTCGCGCCGCTGGGGTGAGTAGCCCAGCTGGAAACGCTCGATGATGTCGTCGCGTATGCCGCGGCTGCGGAAGTACTGCCGTCCGATGGCGATGCCGTCGGGGGTGTTCTTCAGCGTGTCGTGAAACCAGTCGCGGGCCCACTCGTTGACCACGAACATCGACTCGCGCTCGTTCTGCTGGGCGCGCTCCTCGTCGGTCAGTTCCTTCTCTACAATCTCAATGTTATACTTGCGGGCAAGCCAGCGCAGGGCCTCGGGATAGGTGATCTGCTCGTGCTCCATGAGGAACTTGGCGGGTGTACCCCCCTTGCCGCATACGAAGCAGTGGCAGATATTCTTTGCCGGAGAGACCATGAACGACGGGTTGCGGTCGTCGTGAAAGGGGCACAGGCCCTTGTAGTTCACACCCGCCTTACGCAGCGTGACAAAGTCGCTCACCACATCTACGATGCGTGCCGTGTCTATAATCTTGTCTACTGTCGCCCGGTCAATCAATTGAGTTAGGAGTTAGGAGTTAGGAGTTAAGAGTTAGGAGTTAAGAGTTGGGAGTTTACTTCAGTAGCTGTAGCAGTTTGATGGCCTCCTCGTCGCCTTTGGCGGCGTCGGCCTTCAGCTCCTGCTCAATCTCTTTGCCGCTCTTGCTGCCGCCCCTGAGGGCTTTCTTGAGCAGCTTGCGGGCCTTCTCGGTGTCGACGGCAATGCCGCCCTTACCCTTCAGGTAGTAGCGGGCCAGCTGGTATTGCGACTTGGCGTGGTCCTGCTTGGCTGCCTTCTCGTACCAGGTGAAGGCGGCCTTGTTGTCCTCTTCCACGCCGTTGCCCTTGTCGTAGCAGCGGCCCAGTCGGTACTGCGCCTTCTTGTGGCCTTTCTCGGCAGCCTTCTTCAGCAGGGGGAAGGCCTGCTCGTACTTCTTCTCGTCGTAAAGTTTCTTGCCCTCCTCGTACAGCTTGTCGGCGTTCTGGGCCAGGGCTGCGATGACCATGAGGAGCATCGTCAGCGACAAAAGGATTCTTTTCATGTTATTTCAAGTATTTAGCCAGTTTAGAGTTTGTCTGTTTCAGTCCTTTGGCAAACGACTGGGCGTTCATTTGCGCGCCGGTCTTCGAGGTGTGTGTGTGGTCTTTCTTGAAGTACTTCTGTCCTGCCTTCTCCTTGATGGCGTCAGTCTCGGCCTTGGCCTTCTCCCTGTCGGGCGAGAGGCGCTTCACGGCGAACTTCTTGTCGAGGAAGTCGGCCGAGATGTTGTGCATGTCGATAAACTCGACTCCCGTCTGCCCTACCACCTCGCGGTACCACTTCCCGTAGCTGCCGTCGCGCCGCTCCACCTTTCCGCCGGGCCATTCGTTGCGCGGTGTCAGCGAGACGAGTATGGGCGTGGCTCCCTTCTCGCGGCAGTCATCGATCATCTTGCGCAGATACCATCCGAAGCTGTATACCACCTCGTAGGTGTCGTTGTCCAGGTGGTAGACATGGAGCGTGTCTTTCGTGTCGGCAATGACGCCCCGGGCCTTCTGGTCGGTGATGGGGCAGATGTCGTTATGGCCGAACTGTATGGTGACGTAGTCGCCGGGCTGCAGAGAGTTGTAGACCTTGTCCCAGAGTCCCTCACGGATGAATGAGCGGGTGCTGCGGCCGGCACGTGCGGCATTGACGAGGGTGATTTTCGTCTCGTCGAAGACCGTCGATGCCTGCGAGGCCCAGCCCCACATGCCGTCGTCGTCCTTGTCGGCGTTCTTCACCGTAGAGTCGCCGGTGAAGAAGAGCACCGGCTTGCCGCCACTGCGGTCGGGACGGTAGCAGTCCAGCGGCAGGCCCTTCATCATCAGCTGCAGGGGCTTGAGCATCGGGTTATGGCTCTCCCAGAGACCCTCGGCGGCACTCAGGGCGTTCATCTCGGCGCCGAACTTCGAGGTGTGTATCTTGTCGCCCAGGAAGTGGTAGTGCTGCTTCCACTCGCTGTAGCTGTCGAGCTTTGCACCGCTGCGCTCGTTTAAGTCCACGAAGGGAACGCCCTCTGTAGCAGCGATATAAGCGGCCCACTCCGTCTGCGGCTTGCGGATAATCTTGCCGCTCTTCTCGTCACGGGCATCGCGGGGAGTGAGCGACATCAGAACGGGGTTGGCCCCTGCGGCACGTATCTCGCTGATATAGCAGCTGAGGTAGTGGCCGTAGCTGTAGACGGTGTCTTGCCGACCCGTACGCTGGTTGAAGCCCACATAGCAGGTGTCGGGGTCTACGCCGGGAATGACGGCACGGGCACGACGCTGGTCGAAGAACTCGCCGTTGTCGTTGTGGCCTATCGAGACGACGACCCAGTCGCCGGGCTTCAGGGCCTGGCGCACGGCGGGCCACAGGTCGGTGTAGAAGGTGCGGGTGGACATGCCGCCCAGGGCCTGGTTCTCGACTGTGATCTGAGCCTCGTCAAAATACTTGCTGGCGAAGAATCCCCAGCCCCACTGACCGTTGCTGCCGTTGCCCTTAGTGCCGTTGCGCATGGTGGAGTTGCCGATGAGGAAGAGCACGGGGTTCTGACCCTTGCGTGTGCTGCCGGGCTTCGGCCTCGACATCAGGGCCTTGGCTATCGAGTCGGGGGTGTTGTCCACCACCTTGTTCACGTCCTCAATGGGGTCGGGCAGGTTGTCGAAAGCCTGCCCCAAGGCCTGTGCCATACTCATGGCCACGACGGCAATAGCTGTTAGTGTTCGTTTCATGTTGTTATAGGTTATCGTTTTTTTAGAATCCCCCATTAAAATAGCTTCTTGCTATATACGGCGATGGCTCGTAGTAAGCACTGCAGTTATAGTTGTCTATTGTCTGGCAAATAGGATTGTTGTATACACGCTGTATGGCGTCGGCATAGTCCTCGTTTGTTTGCAACGTATTCAGTACAAGTCGTTTATACACTTTTCCCATTTGCGTGGCTGTCGGTATTTGGGGGCAGAGCTCCTTGTTGACATTGGCTACATCGTAGTTTCCTGGCTTCAGTTGGTAGTCTTCTATCCAGTCGGCCTCAACAGCCAGCGGGTTTTCGGCGTGAAGCACGTCGGCCAGCGAGAGTTTCCTTGCCAGTTCGTCATGCCCCATGGCGTTGGCCACGTATTTGTTAGGCTGCTTCAGCCGCCGTGCAATACGCTCTATCATGTAGCATACGAAGTACAAGTCATCTGCCTTGACCTGCTCGTCGGGAAAATATACATTCGTCATAGCCTGATACTCCTTTCGTATTTTATCGTTTCAAGAGCCTTCTGGGTGCAGAATACTATCTGATGCGTGGGATATTTGAATTTGGCCAACACCCAGAACGCTTCCCGGGTGATGGTCCCCTCCATGAAGTCCTCTACATAGTCCCATATCTGGTCGTCAGCCATCGGTCCCTCCACGATATCGTAGTCGTGCTTGACACCACGCCGGCAATCAACAACGAAGTCAAGCCATTCGTCAGTCATCTGAGGGAAAGACAAGACTTTCATGCCATCGTCCTGCTGGTAATGATATACAGACACGATGCTGTCTCCCTTTTTGGACAAAGCCCATTTACGTGCCTGCTTCTCAATATTGGTGCAGTAAAAGCCATATCCGAAGTCCTTGTAGAATCCTGATATCAATATCTGTGGATGTTCCACAGCTATGTTACTGCCGTGATACAGCTTCATAAGTCTGATTAAACATTATCGTTTGGCGTTCTGCTGCTGGCGCTGCATCTCGGCAGCCCGTCGCTGCATCTCTTCCAGGCGGGCGGCGAGTCCGCTCTGCTTCTTCGGGTTGCTTTGGTTTTCCTTGTAGCGGGCCTCGAGAATGGCCAGGAGCTTGGCGTCGTCGGTGGTCTTGCGCAGGGTCCACATGATGGCGGCCGAGAAGAACAGCGAGATGAAGTAGTAGAAGTTCAGGCCCGAGCCGTACTCATTGAAGATGAAGAAGAACATGAGCGGCATGATGTACATCATGTACTGCATCATCTTCATCTGCTCGGCCTGCTGTCCCACCATCTGGTCGCGCTGCTGGCGCATGGTCATGTAGCTGTAGAGCAGGTTGGCCACGCAGAAGAGGATACAGGTCAGTGAGAGGTGGTCGCCGATGAGCCAC
>CAMPCG010000115.1 GCA_946644025.1 uncultured Prevotellaceae bacterium
GTGTGGTTCGTCCAGTCGAAGGTGAACAGGAAGTTGTAGGTACCCGAGGTCTCGAAGTTCCAGGAGTAGTTGCCATCGACAACGTTATAGCCGTTCTTCTCGTCAGTATAATCGCCACCTATGGCGGGGAGCTCGTATGTGCCCCACTGGCCGTCGGCGCGAAGCTTGAAGGCGTAAGTGCCAGCCACAACCTCGACATTGTTAATCTCCAGCGTGAAGATGTTCGGGTCTTCTTCGCTCTGAGTCATCATAAGGTCGTAATCCCAGTCAAGGCCGGGCATGTCGCCCACGATGCCGAAGGTCTTATACATCGTCACGTCGAGCGTCTTGCTCTCGCCCTCAAGGCTGTAGGCAAACTCGTTCTTCAGGTAGCCCTCGGCCTCCACGGTAGCCGTGAAGTCGAGACCGGCCTGGATGACGTCCATCGAGTAGGCACCGCTTTCGTCAGCCGTAGCAGCGTACTGCACACCGTTCTCAGCCTTCAGCGTCACGGTAGCACCACCGATGCCATCACCGGTAGAGGTCTTGACGGTTCCGGAGAGGACAGCCGACTGGGCAGCAAGGGTGACATAGAGCAACGGGTTATACTTGTTGTTAGAAGCATTGCTCCACTTCATGTTAGAGTAGTCGGTATCATAGGCGAAGTTCAGGGAAATCCACTCGCTGTTACCGCCACCCTCAAGATAGATACGGAGGTCGGAAGTACCATCGTATGTGATGCTTTCAGGCAGATTGATAGTAACCATGTTAGCACCTGAGACGAAAGCCATTTCTCCGGCATTGTATACTGTAATCTCCGTCATGGCTGTCTTGTCGGGGCTACCGTAAGTGATGTCGCCACTGCTCAGGGCTACCCATGCCTTCAGTGAGCTGTTGGTAAGGGTCTTAGCATTGGTGGTTGTTCCCTTGAAAGCAAGAGTTGTAATCTTATCACCATTCTTCAGACCGAATTTAGTCAGCTGTGCTGCGGTATAGAGGATGTCTGAAGTACGTGCCTGTTCAAAGTTGTAGAAGTCAATAGGAGCGTAACTGTAAGAAGTCGTAGTCCCACTTCCAACCTCGATTGCATCGGCCATAGCGACCTCCTCGGCGAATTTCACTTCGACCTCCTCGGTCTTGACGCTGTAGTCGCCGGCCTTAACTTCCACGTAGACGGGGAAGGTTCCTACGACGGGATAGACGTAGCTGACGCTGAGCTGCGTGCCGGCATCGCTGAGCTTGTGGTTCATCGGGATGGCAACGCCCTCGCCGGTAGCCACGGCCTCACCGTCGACATAGACCGTCACGGTGATGTCCTCGGCAGCCTCGTCCTGCAGACCCAGGTTCACAATGTTCACGGTAGCCGTGCTGGCCACGTTCTGCATAGCCTCGGCGGGAATGTTGGAAGAGGCAATCGTCCAGTCGTGCTCAACCTCGGCCAGCTTCAGGCCGTAGAGCTCGTCCACGTAAGGACGGCCGCTGATCTCGAAGCCCAGATACCACTCACCTTCGGGAACCTGAACGGTGAATGTCTGGTAGGCGGTGGTCATGGCGTTCTCGGCATCCTGTCCGCTGACGCTGAACAGCTGCTGGCGGGTGGTGCCCTCCTCGGCGTTCAGCACCTCCTCGCGCGTAGCGGCGGCATAGACCACCACCTTGCCCTCGGGCCAGTTGCTGTTGTAGGTCTTGGCATCGAACAGCAGGTTCTCACCCGTCGACACGAGCTTAGGCGTGACGAAGATGTTCTTCGTGGTGCTGGAAGAAGTGATGGCGTAGTCGCCGGTAGCCACGTAAGTGGTGCTCACGTTGTCCTGATAGACAGAACCGGCGGGCCACTGGTTGTTCTCAGAGCCGAAGTTAGCATACCACAGCGTCTGGTCGAGCATGGTGCCGCTGACAGCGAGCGTGAAGGTAGCGTCGGCACCTGTGCCGTCAACGTAGGTGATGACCATGTCGCCGCTGTACGTTCCAGCCTCGGTAGCCGAGAAGGTGATGTCGAACGACTGCTGGCAGGTCTCCAGACCGTCCTGTGTGCCGTCGAATGCGGGCAGTGTCATGCTGCTGACAGAAGCGGTGAAGCCCTCGGGCATGGCAATGCTCTTCACGGTGAGCGGAGCGGAACCCCAGTTCAGAATCCAGAACGTCTTGCTGGCGCCTGCCTCGTTGGTCTTGCCGAAGTTGTAGGGCGTGGTGTAGTCGGAAGAGGGCTCATACCAGCGGCTTGTGTACTTCGTGTTCTGGAAGTGGAAGATGGGCTCGTTGGTCACGGTGAGGTCGAAGCCTTCGGTCTCGAACTTCGTGCCGTCGGTGAACTCGAAGACAACCTTCGTGCCGGGGAACGTCGTGGTGGTCTCCACCTCGGGAGTGAAGGAAGCGGCGAAGCTGGTCGTGCTGCTTGCGCTGGCGGTCAGGGCCTTCGATGCAATCTCCACCTCGTTGTCGCCGTAGATGTACTTCACGGTGTAGTTGTCGGCGGTCTCGTTGGTCAGCGGGATGATGTCCACGCTGGGCTTGCTCAGAGCTGTGCCGCTCTTTACACGCTCATCGGGCCAGGAGACGCTCTTGATGTAGAGGTCGTGGGCCACGTCGACCTTCTCCAGGCCGACGAGGTTGTCGATGGCCGAACCAGTGCCATAGAGGGCGAAGGCCACATAGTAGTCGCCAGCGGCATCGAACGAGATAGTCTTGGTCACGAAGCTGCCGCCGGTAGCCTCAGCTCCGTCAGTGGCTGAATAGGTGTAGTAGGCCACAGGCTCGCCCCAGTTGGTGCGGTCGGTGGAAACATAGACCTTGACATAGTAGGAAGAGCCGTAGCCGGCCTTCACGTCGAAGGCGAGCTGGTCGCCGGCATTGGCGTGCAGCTTCGGGGTGATGAACTTGTTGTTCTCCGTTGCATAGCTGCTGCTGCTACGGCCGGTAGCATATACGTTATAGGTACCACTGGAATAGGTGTAGTCACTTGTAACTCCGCTCTCTGCTATAGAACCGGCAGGATAGACAATGGTAGAGTTGTTGCTCGGATTGTTGAAGTCGGCTGTCCACGTGTTGGCACCGATGACGGTGGCCGAGAAGGGCAGCGTATAGGTCTGCTCTGCTCCGTCCTTGTCGAGGTAGACAATGACGAGGTCGCCGGAGAAAGTACCCATGTTAGCAGCGTCGAGCGTGATGTTCAGGGCCTGCTTCTCGCCCTTGGCCACTGTGAACTCGGCAGTGGGAGCATTGTCGCTGGTGAAGCCCTCGGGCAGCGTGACGCTCTTGACGGTAAGCGGAGCCGTACCCGTATTGGCAATCTCGAAGCTCTTCGTCGTGCTTTCCATGATGGTGCCCCATGACTCAGCACTCGAAATGCTGCTGGTCGAGGTGTCGCCTCCGGCACGGAACACGAACTTAGGCTCGTAAGCGGTATAAGTAGACTGTGCGCGCTTTACCACTGTGCCAAAGAGGTTCTCCTTCAGGTTCATGCTGATATAGGTGTAGCTGTTGGGCCAGAGAGAGGTCTCCAACTCGGCAGACACCACAAACTCTTCTGAAGTCTCGCCGATGGCAAGGTTCTGAGGAACATCCACGGTAGCATAGACTTCGCCTGTAGAACCGTTGATGATAGAAATGCTGAAGCCTTCGTCGCCCTGCTTCAAATCGACTTCGCCTGTGTTGGTCACAGTAACGGTATAGCTGACAAGCACCTTTCCGTTAGGCTGCTGCTCCCATTTGATGGTTCCAGTCACATCGGAGGGTACAGCAGAAGCAATCGTAATCTTGCTCTCGGGAATGATGGTTGCTTCGGTAGCTGTGAAGTTGTCGAGCCACACATACGAGCTGCGGATACCAATACGCTCACCAGCCTCGTCGACGGGGATGGTGATGGTGGTAAAGCTGGTATTGTTAATGGCTGATACATCAACGGTAATCTGGTCTCCGCGTGAGTAGGTGCCGTCGCCGTTGTCGATAATCTTGTAGAACGACAGTTGCGGGGTGTAGTACGATGCCGTCGTTTTGGCATCAATCGTAACCGTACCTTTTACGACAGGAGTCACCAGCAGGTCGTAAAGACTGTTTGTATTCTGGTTGGTGATGCAAGAGAGGGCACCGCTGCCGTCTACGCCAGCCGTTTCAGAATAACTGTAGCTGGGATAGGAGGTTTCGCCCCAGTAGTCCTCATACGTGCCGACGATGTGCCTCCAGTTGGAAGCCACCTGGAAGTCGTGGTTGCTGGTGGTGATGGAAGTGTTGAAGTCGCAGACGTAGCCGGCAGCCACGGGCTCGGTGTAGTCGGAAAGGGTGATGCCATTTCCAACTGCCGCGCCGCTCCATCCTGTAATGGAATAGAGCTTTCCGTTTTCGACGGCGAGGTCAGCAGTCTTGTTATACATACCAGCACTTTCTTCTAAAGTGTTGCCTACAGAGCCGCGGGCAACGATCATGCCAGTAATAGCATCATCAAAAGTGGCTTTCAGGATGCCCTCTTCCACGGTAGAAAGAGTGGCCCAACTGCCGTCAACGCCATCGCCCCAGATCCAGAGCGAGATGACCGCGTTGTCGTTCGTCCACTCGTTCGGCTGGATGTACACCGTCTTGGAGGCGGAAGCGGTGACCGTCCCAAGGAGTGCGACGAGCGTCAAGAATAGTAATCTAATCTTTTTCATACGCATTTTAAGTTTAGGTTAATGAATTGTGTTAATTATAAAAGTTGTTGTTGTGTTGCCAAACTGTTTGTGTGCTGATTAGCAGATATTTGCTTTGACAATGCAAAAATAACGTGTTTTAGCGTAAAGTCCAAAGAATGCTAACGTTTTTTCACAGTTTAGGGGGCAGAAAGTGTCAAAATGCCACTTTTCGCGTTTTCCCGTCGGCCTGTTTGACGATGTAGATGCCGTGTCCGGGTGTGCTCACGGGCTGGCCGCCGATGGTGAAGAGCGATGGGCGTTGGGCGTTGGGTGTTGTGTGGTGGGCGATGGCTGTTATCTCGGGCAGGTCGGCCAGGGCCACGGCGTTGGCGTTGGTGATGTCCATCTGCATGACGTTGTCGTCGGTGACGCTGTCGGCAGCCTTGGTGATGAAGGCCACGACCTCGAGGTTGTCGATGTTCCACTTCTCGGGCAGGGTGGTCTCATAGCGGGCGTAGTAGCGGGGGAGACCCGACGCTGACGCGTCGGGAATAGTGGCTGCTGACGCGCCGGGAATAGTGGCTGCTGACGCGGCGGGGTTGGGGGTGGCATCGGTCACGTCGAGGGCGTCGCCCTGGGCTGCTGTGAGGTACTGGCGCAGCACGTGGTTGTGCTTGTAGCTGCGGTTGAAGGAGGTGCGGCCCGTGGTGGTGTTGTAGACGGCCTGGGGCGACGTTACGCCGTTCTCGGTGAGCATGACGGTGAGGGCCAGCTGGGAGAAGATGTCGGCGGCTTGGGGGTGGACGTCGCCCGAGAGCTCGACGGTGAGCTGGCGCGTGTCGGCGTTGTAGGCCGGGCTTATCTCCACGGTGGCGAAGGCCGGGTTCTCGCTGTCCTGCTGCACCATGTCGTTAATGATTCCGGCCACCATGTCGGTGGGGAAGACGGTGAGGTAGTCGTTCATGTCGTAGGCTATGTAGGACTCTCCCGGGAAGTAGGCGCGGTTGATGGTGAACGCAGGGTAGGTGTAGGCGTAGAGGTCGGCGAGGTAGTCGGCCTCGCTGACGGCCAGCGCTGCTCCGGGCTTGTGCACGTTTACTACGATGGCGTCGTCGCGCTGCTTGAGCATCTGCTCTATGCCCTGGTTGAGGAAGGGGGCGTTGGTCGACTCCGGGTCGTTGTACACCTCTACGTAGGTCTTCTGGCGTTGTAGCGCGTCGGTGTAGTAGACGAAGGTGGAGGTGGCAGATAGGGGCGAGGAGTTGGGAGTGAGGAGTTGGTTGGTGGGCTCGCCGTCTATCTTGGTGACGCTGACGGTGAGCTGGTGCGTGCCGGGTGTCATGTCGTCGAGGGCCAGGTTTTGCTCCACGGTGACGGCCTGTCCGCAGACGATGGAGTCGCTGCGGTCGATGAGCAGCGGCTGTCGGTCGTCAATCTGGAAGGCGAGCTGGTAGCTGCCTATGTCATCGCGTCCGGTGTTGGCGTAGGTGACCATTACTTCGAGCTGCTGTCCGGCTGTGCGGTAGCGGAATCCCGGGTCGAAGTAGTTGATGGCCATGTCCTTTCGCGGCAGGTTGCTGACGTCGACGATGAGCTGTGCGCAGAGGTTGCCTATTCCGGTGATGCTGTAGAAGGCGGCTCCCTGTCCGAAGTCTCCGTAGACGAGGCATCCGCCGTCTTCGTCGGCCTCTCCCACTCCGCAGAGTGCTCCCTCCTCGGCGTCGCTCATGGCCTGTGTCTCGACGTAGTCGAAGCCGTAGAGCAGCGTCTCGTCGCCGTTGATGGTGTAGCCGTCGCCGTTGAGCCACACGGTGTTCCATCCGGCGTATGTGCGCTGGTTCTGCTCCACGATGGGCGCGAGGCCGCTGTCCTGCATGGTATAGATGAAGGCTCGGGTGCGTCCCACCGACTGGCTGAGTGCGAAGCGTATGCCTACGACCTTGCAGCCGGCGTAGGCCGAGAGCTGTTCGGGGTAGAGCATGGCGCCGATGGGGTAGGTGCCCGGTGTGCCGATGTAGGCGCCGCTGACGTCGATGCCGTCGCCCAGGGTGTAGCCCAGCAGGCGCTGGTTTTCAGAGAGTGTCTGGGCGCTGGTGCTCAGGACGGTCAGGAGAAGGGCCATGACGGCCCAGAAACGATGATTATTCATGGGTGTTGGGTATTGGTGGGGCGATTGCAAATCGCCCGGAAGAGACGGGACTTGGTTACTTGATGGTTTTGACGTACTTGCCGCCCTGCCTGGTGAGGATGATACCCTTGCGGGGGACGGAGGGCTGGCCCTGGAGGTTGTAGGCGCCCGGCGCTGACGCGCCGGGAATGGTGGCCGAGGCGCCGGGAATAGTGGCCGAGGCGCCGGGGATGGTGGCCGAGGCGCCGGGGGCGGTGAAGGCCGAGGCGCCGGGGGCCGACGGGTCCATGACGAGGCCGTCGATGGCGGTGGTGATGTCAATCTCGTACTCCGTGGTCTCTGACTGGAGGCTGAAGTATACGGCCTTGATGCCGACGACGTGGAGGCCGTCGCTCAGCGGGGGCAGCACGAATGACGGCGTGGTGGTCTCTCCCACCTTCTCGCCGTCGACGTAGATGTCGTAGCGCACGACGTTGCCGTAGTCTATCACTTCGCCCTCGCCGCTTTCGGGGCCCACGGTGAAGTCGTCTATCTGGGCGAGGAAGGCGTCGTTCGACTTGTAGTGTACGGCCAGGCGTATGGTCTGTCCGGCATAGCTGCTGAGGTCGGCTGTGTAGAGCGACCACTGCTCAGACGACAGCGGGTTGGCGCTGCTGAGCACGGTGAAGTCGTCGGGTCGGCTGCTGCCCGAGGGCGACACGCAGAAGTCCATGGCCTCGGGGTAGAGGCTGGTGTAGCCCTTCGCCTTGAGGCTCAGCTGGTAGCCGTCGTAGATGTCGAGCAGTGGCGATATGAGCCACTTGTCGGCCTTGTTGCGCTGTGGCGAGAAGAAGATGACGCTCTTCTCTCCCGTTGGAGCGGCAATGGCTCCGTCGGTGGGCAGCATGGGGGGTGTGGTGTTCCAGGGGTTGAAGACCATGGGTGCTATGGCGCGGGGGTTGTTGGCCGTTCCCGAGCCAGGGAAGGCGATGATGTTGGTGGCCGCGCCGAGGGCTATGGGGTAGACGGGCTGCTGGTCGAGGTCTATGGACGTCCACTCGCCGAAGGTTCCGGTGGCGAAGTCGTCGTAGCTCTCGAAGCTGTCGTTGAAGACGGGTCGGCGGTTCCAGCGCATGATGGTGTTGCCGTCGGCGTCGGTGTCGGCGGTGATGTTGTAGGGGGCTATGACGTGGTCGTCGAGCACCAGGGTGAAGGTAGCCTCGGCGCCCTCCACGCTGATGGTCTGCTGCAGTTGCTCGAAGGCTCCCTCGGCGGTGCTCACGATGTACTGTCCGCGGGGCAGCGAGGCGATGGTGGCCTTGCCTTGGTGTACGACGAGGGTGTATTCCTCCGTCGTGGCGCTGCTCACGAGGGAGAGCAGGAGGCCGTCGGTGCTGAGGACGCTCTTCGCCGTGACGTCGAAGGTGACGGCGGTGTAGCTGTCGGCCGTCGGCACGTCGACCTGCACGGTGGCCATGGGGCTCTCGGCCTGCTGGTAGACGGCCTTCACGCCCAGGGTGTGGCGTCCGGGGGCGACGCCTTCAAGGGTGAAGGTGTAGCCGTCGGTGGTGCCTGCGAGGACGTTGTCAAGGTAGACGCTGAAGGTCTCGTTGGGGTTGGCGGGGGACTTGAGGCCGGTGCTGGCGGGAGACAGGGGCCCGCCG
>CAMPCG010000116.1 GCA_946644025.1 uncultured Prevotellaceae bacterium
TTACCTCTGTTATGGCAATCGTTGTTTTATAGGCGACTATTATACAGATAGGGCTACTGTACCAACTTATCATAGTTGGCATGAGGATACCTTCGCTATAGTTGACATTCTTGAATGCGATAGAATCGCTAATTTTTCTTGTCACGTACTTGTTCACACCATCTTTCGCGGACATCTATCATTTGTTGGAAAGCCTCGGCATATTGCTCAGGGCTCTCATAGCGTTTGAGACTGTTTTG
The DNA here is from genome assembly GCA_946644025.1 of uncultured Prevotellaceae bacterium. The sequence continues at coordinate 240 of CAMPCG010000116.1, forward strand.
TTCCGTCATCATGCTTCGTTTTAAGTTCAACGCTGCAAATTTAGTGAATTTTATCGACTTCAAGGTATGATTTGGCAGAAATATGTTGCAAGAAGTTGCAAATTGCAAATTTTTCTATCATACTTGTCAGAAAGTATTACTTTATTCCTCGTCAGCAGAAAGGACGTGAACGGCGACGGCACAGTGGACGTGGCCGACATAGGCACTATCATCGACGAGATGGCGGCCAACGCACGACGGGAAGGCGGCTTGTCGGAGGTCGTTGAAGATTGAAAATGGAAGATTGAAGATTGGTGACAGAACAGTGGTGATTGCAAAAACAGGGCGAATTGTTTGGCAGTTCGTCCTGTTTTTTGTAATTTTGCCGGAAATTACGACAAACGGGCTGTTACGAGCTTGATTTCCTATACATGATTGAAGTAAAGAACCTATACAAGTCGTTCGACGGGCGCGAGGTGCTCCACGACATCAACATCACTTTTGAGGACGGCAAGACCAACCTCATCATCGGTCAGAGCGGCAGCGGCAAGACGGTGCTGATGAAGAACCTTGTGGGCCTCTTCGAGCCGACGAGCGGACAGGTGCTCTACGACGGGCGCGACTTTGTGAAGATGTCTAAACGTGAGAAGGTGATGATGCGGCGCGAGATGGGCATGATATTCCAGAGCGCGGCGCTCTTCGACTCGCTGTCCGTGCTGGAGAACGTGATGTTCCCGCTGGACATGTTCTCGTCGATGAACCTCCGTGAGCGTCAGAGGCGGGCCATGGACTGCCTGTCGCGTGTGAACCTCGTCGGGGCGGAGAGCAAGTTTCCCGGCGAGATAAGCGGCGGTATGCAGAAGCGCGTGGCCATTGCCCGCGCCATTGCCCTCAACCCGAAGTACCTCTTCTGCGACGAGCCTAACTCAGGCCTCGACCCGAAGACCAGCCTCGTCATCGACGAGCTGTTGAGCAGCATCACCCACGAGTTTGACATCACCACCATCATCAACACTCACGACATGAACTCGGTGATGGGCATCGGCGAGAACATCCTCTTCATCAACGAGGGGCGCAAGGGCTGGCAGGGCCAGTCGTCGCAGATTATGGACTCGACGTGCAAGCCGCTCACCGACTTCATCTTTGCCAGCGACCTGCTCAAGGAGATGCGCAGCGCCGTGCAGGCCGCGAAGGGGTGAAGGTAGAGGCCCCAAGGGCAAAGCTCCCCTACGGCCCCCGAGGGGGCTTCTATAGTCTTGCTATTCATGGAAGAGACTATCGTGTCCCCCTCGGGGGACGAAAGGGGGGCTTTATCCGGATTCCAAATTGCAGTTTCAGGCTGGTGGGTTTATCCTTGAAGAAATTTTGCACGCTGCTTCCGTTGTCGAAGTAGTGAGCTATGCCGGGTTCGGCATAGAGGGCGATGTCGGTCGCGCCAACGGGGATTGAGTATTGCAGTCCCAGGCTGGCAGCGGCCGACCATTGCATTTTGTCGCGGTCCATGCTACGCTCCACGCCCTCGGCATTTTGCCGTGCGGCTACGTTCCAGTCGGCCTGTATTCCCGCTGCGGCGTAGGCGCTGAAGGCTCCCAGACGGAAGAGCCGGTAGCTGAGGCCGAGGGGGAGACCGACATAGTGCAGGGTCTGCTGTTGGGTCATTTGCTGGCTGCCGATGACTTGGGTAAAGTCTGAGCGCAGCCGCGTGTAGACCACTCCCGAGGTGAGCGACAGGCGGGCGCTGAGCGGATAGTTGAGTGTGAGGCCGAAAGCTACGGGCTGATAGTGGTGCTGGCGCTCCTCATAGCCCGAGAGGAAGATGGGTCCTTGCCGCCGGGACGCCGGCATATTGGCCTCGTCGAAGGTGCTGGCATAGCTCTTGGCCAGGGCGTCGGCCATGAACACGCCGTTGCTGCCCTCCTTTGCGCCAAGGCTGTTCATGGCGTAGAGGCCGAGGGAGGGGCGTGAGAGGGGGGAGGGGGAGGCTACGTTGGTTTTGTGGGGGTCGTGGGGGTCGTGGGTTTTGTGGGGTTTGTGGGAGGCTTGGGATGGGAGGATGGCCAGGGAGTCCTCTGGCGCAGCCCCTCCCCTCCCCTCGAGGGGAGGGGTCAGGGGTGGGGTCTTAGACTGTTCTTCGGGAGGAGTGGCCTGTGCGATGGTGGTGGATGAGTTACTGACCCCACCTCCGACCCCTCCCGGCCTCTCTCTGTCTTCCCCCAAGGAGGAGAGGGGAGCGGCTGCGCGCAGCTTCTTTACATAATCTATTGTTGCATCGTCTGCCACGCCGCTTTCTTTCATACTATCTTCTGACATGCCAGTCTCGGCCACGCCGCTTTCTTTCATACTATCTTCTGACAAGCTGGCCTCAGCCATGCTGACCATCGACTCCTTCTGTTGACTTTCATGACTCCACCAGAGGAACCCGCCGCTGCCACAGACGAGGGCTGCTACCGCTGCTGCAGCAGCCCAACGTCGCAGGGGCACGAAACGGGCCTGGCGGCGACGGGGCAGCGCCGCCTCGATGTCGTCCCACAGCCCTTCGGGAGCCGGAGTCTCATAGTCGGCCAGCTTGTCGTGAAGCTGTTGTGTCCAGTTGTCCTGTTTCATGTCCTTTGCTTGTTTTGATATTCCGAAATCATCTTTGCCAACATGCGTTTCGCCCTGAAGAAGATGGACGACGAGGTATTCTCCTTGACGCCCAGCAGTTGGGCTATCTCCCTGTGTGAGCGTCCCTCGAAGACGAAGAGGTTGAGCACCGTGCGGTAGTTTGTCGGCAGTCGTCCTATCAGCTCCGTGAGCACCTCGGGCGTCATGTCGCCCACGTCGGGCTCCTCCTCGCCGTCGTCGGCCATGTCGGCCACCTCCCCGCCGGCCCCCACCTGCACGAAGCGGCCCCTGGAGCGCAGATGGTCGATGGCCCTGTTGCTGACGATGCGGGCCACCCACGCCTTGAGCGACCCCTCGCCGCGATAGCTGAACTGGCCAATGGTGGTGAATATCTTCACGAAGCTGTCCTGCAGTACGTCGCGCACCTCGTCGCGCTCGGCCACATACCTCAGCCCCACGGCCATGGCGTAGTCGGCGTAACGGTCGTAGAGCCGGCGCATGGCCTCACGGTCGCCCCGGCACACCGACTCAAGCAGTTGCTTCTCAGTCTCAACCTTGACCATCGCTCCCTTTCTTCACCTCACTCTCCCCTTCGTATTATAATATAATATGGTGGGGGTGTTCAGCCTCCGCTCCTCCGTGCGGCCAGTTTCCAAGTTTGTCACCTGGAATCCGTCTACGGGTATGGCCACCGACCACATTCCCGTAGCAATCTGCCGCACGGCGCTGGCGTTCTCCCTCGACAGCAGCCCGACGCGCCACCGCTCATTGCCGACGGTGGCCTCAAACGAGCAGGTATTGAAGAATAGCTGCGTGCTTGAGACTACCTGCATCGACACGAAGGCCAGGTAGAGCGACTGCTCGCTGTAGCCCTGTTCGCGCACCTTTATGACAGCGGGCTCATTGACGGCCTCGACCGTAGCGCCGGGGAAGCACAGCCCGGCGAGATAGTCGTGGGGCAGGCGCAGGTGTATCGTCGTGGCGCCCGTCACCGTCATGCGGGCCGTGTCCACCACCTGCCTGTTCACCGACCACTCGCCCTCGTAGACGCCCACGTTGTAACCAGGGTCGCTCTGCTTGTAAGTGCCGGCGGTGTCATCATCACCGACGCCGGGCTGGCACCCCGCCACTGCCGTCAATGCAGCGGCCACTAACGCCGCCACGCCATATCGCTTCATCGTTTTCATCATCGTTCTTGTTAGTTTACTCTTTAAACGATAAAAAGCCGGAATCTTGCACCTGGGAAGCGACATTTTTACCCCGCCGACGCACTATTTAACAGTTTTTAATCAGCGGCCGTGCAGGATTTCTCCCCCACCCTCGTTTACGTGATAGATTGAGGCCATCAAACTGGCCCGGCTCTGTCCCTCAGACCTTGGACGGTCCAAACAACATGAAACAAGTAATAACCAAATAAAAGAAAGCATTATGAAGAAGACCATTTTCAATCTCTCCCTGGCCGCACTGAGCTTGCTGGCGGCAGGGTGTGTAGTGTCTGGCGAGAACGAAACGATGTATGCCAGCGAGCCGAACATTTACGGTAAGAGCTACGAAGCCGGCGAAGACCTTCCCAGCAGCGGCGACAAGTTCGGCGAGTTTGCCGACAACCCCTTCGTGAAGACCTCGATGCAGCCCGTGTCGACCTTCTCCGTCGATGCCGACGGTGCGTCGTATGCCATCCTGCGCCGATGCCTCAATAGCGGTTATGAGGTCAATCCGTCGAGCGTGCGTATTGAGGAACTGCTCAACTATTTCACCTTCGACTATGCCTCGCCTACCGACGGCAACAGCGTGGCCATCAATGCCGAGGTGGGCTATTGCCCTTGGAACACCGAGCATTTCCTGCTGCGGCTGGGCATCAAGGGCAAGGAACTGACCGAGGCCGAGATGCCACGGGCCAACTTCGTGTTCCTCGTCGACGTCTCCGGCTCGATGGCAACCAACGACAAGCTCTTCCTGCTGAAGGCTGGACTGCGTGAGCTGGTGAGCAATATGAATCCAGACGACCGCATCTCCATCGTCACCTATTCTGGCGAGGTGAAGAAGGTGCTGGAGTCGACGCTGGTCAAGGATGCGCCAACCATCATTCAGGCCATCGACCTGCTCAATGCCAGTGGCTGCACCAATGGCGGCGAGGCGCTGAAGATGGCCTACGAGGAGGCCCTGGAGAACTATGACCCGAAGGCCAACAACCGCATCATACTGGGCACCGACGGCGACTTCAACGTGGGCGTCACCAGCACCGAGGCACTCACCGAGATGGTGGAGAGCTACGCCAAGCGGGGCATCTACATGACCTGCCTGGGCTTCGGCATGGGCAACCTGAACGACGCGATGATGGAGAGCATCAGCAACCACGGCAACGGCACCTACCACTACATCGACAGCGAGGACGAGATGACAAAGGTGTTCATACACGAGCGGGAGCGATTCGTCAGCGTGGCCAACGACGCGAAGTGCCAGGTGACGTTCTCGCCCGACATCGTCAGCGAGTACCGCCTCATCGGCTACGAGAACCGAGTGATGAGCCACGAGGACTTCGAGAACGACGAGAAGGACGCCGGCGAGATAGGTGCCGGACAGACCATCACGGCCCTCTACGAGCTGGTGCTCAACGCCGACTACTCGCCCCTCACCTCCAAGCCCTCACACCCAGGCACCCCGTTCGCCACCTTCGACTTCCGCTACAAGAAGTCGCTCGACGGCGAGAGCATCCCCCTGCAGAGGGTGCTCACCATGGACGACATCTTCAGCCAGAGCAACTGTACGAACGACTTCTACTTCGCTGCCGGCGTGGCCGCCTTCGGCATGACGCTGCGCCAGTCGCCCTATAAGGCCAACGCCTCGCTGGCCATGGCCCGTATGCTCGTGGAAGAAAACATCGGCAAAGCCCCACACGGCTATCGCGCACAGCTGCTCCAGCTCATAGCCAATGCCAAATTTCAAGAACAGGAATGAACGAGTAAGGAGCAGAACACCGCTTTTTCCATCCTTCCGCGCATTTTTCCCCGACAAAGTTTGGCCGCGTCATTATTTTTAGTTACATTTGCAGCGTAATTAAACAATATGAACAAAAGACACAAGCTGCTGCAAAGGTTCAGAAGCCTGCCGCGTGACTTCACTTTCGACGAGATGGTTGCACTATTTAGTCTGTTCGGATTTGAACAGAGCAATAAAGGAGCGACTTCTGGTTCACGGGTGGAGTTCATCAACAGCAAGGACAATAGAAGCTACATCATGCACAAGCCACATCCATCCAATATTATCAAAGGCTACGTCATGCGGCAGGTTTTTAACTATCTTGAATCAAACGGCTACTTAAAGAAGGAGGACAAGACAAAATGGGGCGCTTAAAATACAAAGGCTATACAGGCAGTGTAGAGTATAGTGAAGAAGACAATTGCCTTTATGGCAAAGTGCAGGGAATGAGCAAGGACTGCATCACCTACGAAGGCTCTGACGTCAACGAGTTGCGGCAGGATTTCGAAGAAGCCGTAGATGGCTATCTGGCCAGTTGCAAAGAGCGTGGAGTGGAACCGCGGCGGCCTTATAGCGGCGTGCTGAACATCAGGATTACCCCCGAAACCCACAGCACCATAGCCACCCTGGCTCAAGAGGAAGGCATAACCATCAATGCCTTCATACGCAAGGCTCTGGAGCACGAGGTGAAATACGCATACTGACTCTGCCCAGAGCCTTTCGCCCGTCGTCTACGGCCAAATATTTCGGGAGACGCGGCAATAATTCTTTTTCCAAGGCGTTTGTTACAGAAAAGAGATAACTATGAAGAAGCTATTGTTTTTTCTGATTGCCGCCTTGGCAGTGGCTTGTAGCAACGACCCGGTCTATCACGGACTCACAGAGAAGGAAAAGGAGACTTACGCGCAAAGCATCGCGGGCGATTATCCCGGCCGCTACGAAATCGTCTACACCGACGCGCAAGGCCAGCCGTCGGCCGACGACGACAAGCTGCGCCGAAAGACCGTCAGCGACATCATTCTCAGCGTCAGCAACCTTACCCAGCACTCCATCATCTTCAACGGCTTCCCCCTCAGCCTCCTGGCCCGCGTGGTGGACGACCCTGAGCTGAGCAAGGCCCTGAGCACGCTGCCCGACATGGGACTGACGGGCAGCTACGAGTTTATCAGGTCTGAGGAGCATGGCCTTGTGGACTGGAACTTCGACGTGAACCCCATCGCGCTCTCGCTGAACTACGGGGGGAAGAAGCACAACATCACCGTGCAGTTTCGGAATCCGTACACCTTCGTCGAGCTTTCCAAGGGACAGCTCGACGGCGGTACAGCCTTTGAGCAGGGTGCAGTCGTCCAGGTGGAAGTCAGCGCCATCTACGACGGCGACCGTCTGCTTCACGACTTCAACAGTTGGGGCAGCGACGACCGTATGCTGCTCGCCCAGTTCTACTTCGGGTACAACACCGCTGAACACTGAACGGCTGACGGCCTCTACTATAGGCTGACGGTCTCTACAGACAATAAAAGTGAAATAAAGGCGAATTGTTTGGCAGTTCGCCTATTTTGTTGTACCTTTGCAGCCCAATGCGTGAATAGGAAATCCGCAAATAGAATACTCAATAGTTAATCTGTAAATAGTTAATAAAAAGATGTATAGAAGCAAGACTTGTGGCGAGCTTCGTCTCGCCGATGCCGGCCAGCAGGTGACGCTTGCCGGATGGGTACAGCGCACGCGTAAGATGGGAGGCATGACTTTCGTAGACCTGCGCGACCGCTATGGTATTACACAGCTCGTGTTCGACGAGTCTAAAGATGCTGACCTCTGCGACCGTGCCAATAAGCTGGGGCGCGAGTTTTGCATCCAGGCAACGGGCACCGTCAGCGAGCGCCAGGCCAAGAACGCCAAGATGCCCACGGGCGACATTGAGATTCTCGTCTCTGGGCTGAACATTCTCAGCGAGAGCCTCACGCCCCCCTTCACCATCGAGGACCAGACCGACGGCGGCGACGACATTCGCATGAAGTACCGCTATCTGGACCTTCGCCGCACCGCCGTGCGCCGCAACCTGGAGCTGCGCCACCGCATGACCATCCTCATACGCAACTTCCTGGACAGCCGCAACTTCATCGAGGTGGAGACGCCCATCCTCATCGGCTCCACGCCCGAGGGTGCCCGCGACTTCGTGGTGCCCTCGCGCATGAACCCCGGACAGTTCTACGCCCTGCCTCAGAGCCCGCAGACGCTGAAGCAGCTGCTCATGGTCTCGGGCTTCGACCGCTACTTCCAGATTGCCAAGTGCTTCCGCGACGAAGACCTGCGCGCCGACCGCCAGCCGGAGTTCACGCAGATAGACTGCGAGATGTCGTTCGTAGACCAGGAGGACATTCTCGAGGTGTTCGAGAGCCTGGCCCGCCATCTGTTCAAGGAGGTGCGCGGCATCGAGCTGCCTCCCCTGCAGCGCATGACGTGGCACGAGGCCATGCGCCGCTTCGGCAGCGACAAGCCCGACCTGCGCTTCGGCATGGAGTT
>CAMPCG010000117.1 GCA_946644025.1 uncultured Prevotellaceae bacterium
TCAAGTACGACCTCACGCAGGAGAGCCTCGGCTTTGCCAGCACCAGCGGCACGGCAGCCGTCAACGACAACCCCTGCCTCGACCAGTACTGGGAGCTGTTCTACGCCGGCATCGACGTGTGCAACAACGCCATGAAGTATGTCCCGCTGAACACGCTCATCAGCGACGAGAAGAAAGAGGCCTACCTGGCCGACGCCTATTTCCTGCGCGCACTCTACTACTCGCAGATGGTCGCCCTCTGGGGTCCCATCCCCTACAACAGCGAGGCCATCTCCTCGGTCAACACCAACCCTGTGCGTGTGCCCGAGGCTGAGGTCTACCGCCACATCCTCGACGACCTGAAGACGTCCATGGAGAAGTACAAAACCGCCAACGTGATGAAGGCCGCCGCTGCCACCGCTCCCGGCCGCGCCTACTACTACTCTGCCGAGGCACTCTATGCCCGCGTGGCTCTCTACGCCGCCTCATGGCTCGGAGCCAACAGCGTCGAGGGTTACGGAAACCTCTACACCGAGGCACTCAACGCCGCCAACGACGTCATCAACAACAGCGGAGCCGCCTTCTACACCCGCTACAGCGACACCTGGAACCTGAACAACGAGGACGTGACGAAGAACACGGAGAACCTCTTCGGTGTCTACTACACCAACGACCTCACCTCGGCCAACCGCAACAACTGTGTGCCCTTCCGCTTCGCCGACAGCGGCACGGGAAACTTCAACTCGCTCATGACCCGCACCGGCTACGGCCGTCAGGGAGGCAGTGCTTCCCACCTGATGTTCGTGCCCATGTGGAACAACGGTGCCAACGACCTGGGCGGCAACGGCAACAAGGCCACCAACGTCTTCGTGCGCGTCACCGGTTCCAGCAATGCTAACATCGTCAGTGCCGAGACGGGCCTCAACGTCGACGTGTCGAAGTACTACTCGCCCTACGGACGCGGATTCACCCGCTACCTGCCCTCGCTCTACCTCTGGCAGATACTCGACGAGGTGAAAGCAACCGACCAGCGCTACAACGCCACACTGATCACTAGCTACCGCGTGCCCCAGGCACTGGCCCACAACTCCAAGAACTATCCCAACATGTGGGACCAGGAGTTCAAGGACTATGACAAGGCCTACGCCGAGGACGGCAACTACTTCAACGGCGGCGGCATCGGCATCCTCTACAGCCTCATGGACGGCGACAGCAGCGAGGGCCAGGCCCTGCAGGCCGCTGCCAAGGACAAGTACCGCCTGCAGTTTGCCTTCGGCGGCGACATCCCCGTCTACACCAGCGGCAACCCCGCAACGGCCCTGCCCACAGAGGCTGCCGTGGCATCGTCGAAGGTCTATGGCGACGACCGCTACAACAGCTACAAGATTGGCGGATGGTGCTCCTTCCCCGGCATCAAGAAGTTCCTCGACGACCAGGTCAACGACACCTATCCTGACCTGACCTACGACATCTCCGCCCGCGACGTCATGGTGCTCCGCCTGGCCGAGATGTACCTCATCAAGGCTGAGGCAGAGATGCAGACCGGCGGCAACGCACTGGCCACCATCAACCAGCTGCGCCAGGCACGCGCCATCAGCGGACAGGACAACACCATCAGCGGCACCGTCACCATCGAGACCATCCTCAAGGAGCGTGCCCTCGAGCTCTGCGGCGAGTACCAGCGCTGGTTCGACCTGAAGCGCACTCACACCCTCATCGACCACGTGAAGGCATACAACGCCCAGGCAAGCGCCAACATCGCCGTCAAGCACTACTACAGGCCCATACCCCTGTCAGAGCTTGAGGTCGTCACCAACCGCAGCAGCCTCAGCGTGCAGCAGGATGCCAACGGCGTGATGCAGTACAACCAGACTGCCGACGGCATGTGGCAGAACCCCGGCTACTAATCCCGGACCCTGCCGCCATCAGACGGCCAAGTCAATAATAGATTAAGGAGGTGTACACCCCTGTTGGGGGTGTTCACCTCTTTTATTATTTATAACAACGGATTAAACGGATTAGTTATTCTATTACACAGATTCTTTTCTAACAACGGATTAAACGGTTTTCTAACAACGGATTAAACGGATTACACAGATTAAACTGATTACACGGATTGTTTATTCTATTACACGGATTTTTCTCGTAATTAGGCAATCCGTGAAATCAACAAGAAATCCGTTTAATCCGTGTAATCAGTTTAATCCGTAATCCGTTTAATCCGTGTAATCAGTGTAATCCGTGTAATCAGTGTAATCCGTTGTTAGAATAAGATAATAATCCCTGTAATCAGTTTAATCCGTGTAATCAGTGTAATCCGTTGTTAGAATAAGATAATAATCCCTGTAATCAGTTTAATCCGTTGTTAGATAGCTAAAAACGTGCTGGCGTATCCTCATGCTTCGAGGATACGCCAGCTTTATGGTGTTTGTGGGGGGGGCTGCGTAGGGGTGTCAGTCGTTGAGCAGCATGGGCATCATGAGCATGAGCACATCCTGGTTGTCGGGCTGCTCTGAGGGGAGCACGAGCCCGGCGCGGCTGGGGTCGGCCAGCTGTATGAGCACCTGTTCGCAGTCGAAGTTGCTGAGTATCTCGATGAACGACGAGCCTTTGAAGCCAATGCTCATCGGCATCCCGTTGTAGTCGCACGACATGTGCTCGGTGGCGGTCTTCGAGAAGTCATAGTCCTCGGCGTCGAGCTGCAGCGTGCCGTTCTCTACGTGGAAGCGTATGAGGTTGCTCGAGTCGTTGCTGAAGGGCTGCACGCGTCGCAGTGCTGCGAGCAGTCCCAGCCGGTCTACGGTGAGCTGGTTGGGGTTGCTCTGGGGGATGACGGAGTTGTAGTTGGGGTAGCGTCCCTCGATGAGGCGGCAGATGAGAAGGCCCTCCTCGTAGATAATCTCGGCGTTGCGGTCGTCGAAGCGTATGACCACGTCGCCGCCCTGCTTGCCGAGCACGCCCTTGAGCAGTGTGGCGGGCTTCTTGGGCAGGATGAAGGATGCCGGCTGGTCGCTATGTATGTTGAGTATCTTGTTGCGCACGAGCTTGTGGCCGTCGCTGGCCACGATGGCGAGATGGTCGGGGGTGAGGTCGAAGTAGATGCCGTTCATCACGGGCCGCAGCTCGTCCTGCGCGGTGGCGAAGAGTGTGCGGGTGATGTTGTCGCCCAACACGGGCGTGGGGATGTTGATGATGGTGGCCTCGTCGCCTATCTGTTGTGGCTGGGGGAACTCGTCGGCGTTCTCCACGGGCAGCGAGAACATACCGTTGAGGTAGCTGATGCGGGCGATGTTCTGCGTCTGGTCAACCTCGAAGGTGATGGGCTGCTCGCTGATGCCCTTGACGGCCTCGAGCAGGTCGTGGTTGCCCACGCAGAAACGGCCGTTGCTGTCGCTCTCGTTAAGTTCCAGGGTGGTCTTCATCATCACCTCGCTGTCAGAAGCTGTCAGGTAAAGGCGTCCGTCGTTCACCTCAAAGAGGAAGTCGCCCAGAATGGGCAGTGAGTTCTTACTGTTGATAACTCTTGCCAGGGCAGACAGACGAGTGCCCAAGGCGGTGCTTGAAACTGTGAATCTCATATAATTATTTGTTTGATTTCGGTTTTGGAGCACAAAAATACAAAAAAGTGTGTTATTAGCAAAATTATTCTTGTTTTTTTTCGTCTTTTCAAACTATTTTAGTAATTTCGCCGACCAAAGAGAACAAGTCAAACAAGTAATAACAAATTTAATTTATGGATTTAACTGGAAAGATTATTGCCATTCTCCCTGCCAGCAGTGGAGTGTCTAGAAACACAGGTAACCCTTGGATGAGCCAAGATTATGTCATAGAAGTTCCCGGTCAGTACCCTCGCCGCATGGTGTTCCGTGTCTTTGGTGAGGAACGCATCAAGATGTTCAATATCCAGGCTGGGGAAGAGATTACGGTGCAGTTTGATATTGACGCCCATGAATATCAGGGCCGTTGGTTCAACGACATCCGCGCCTTCAACGTGTTCCGCGGGCAGCCCGCCCAGGCCGTTCCCCAGGCCACTGCTGCTCCCGGCGCTGCTCCCTTCCCGCCGACTCCCGGCGCCACGCCCCAGGCTGCACCCTTCCCCCCGACGACTGAGGCTCCTGCCGCCGCAGCCCCCTTCCCGCCGGCACAGAGTGCTCCCGAAGAGGGCGCTGCCGACGACCTGCCCTTCTGACCTACCTCTACACCACCCTATCCAGATGGATTTGCCCCCCTGCACCGCTGCTGCGTGCAAGGGGGCAAATTCGTAATGCGCCCCGCGCCCTTACCTGCCGAACCGATGCCTACGCCTCGGCCAGTCCGCGTATTTCCCTTCCTGAACATCGCGCAGCAACAAAAAATCTTAATATATTTGGCCAATTAAGGAAAAGATATTACTTTTGCAACATTAAAGACTGAAGACTGAATGAAACTGAACCTTAAGAAGCCACTGGTCGTCTTCGACCTGGAGACGACCGGCCTTGACCTGGTGAACGACCGGATCATACAGATTTCCTTTATCAAAGTGCTGCCCGACGGCACCGAGGAGCGCGAGAACTACCTGGTGAACCCCGAGCGGAAGATTAAGCCCGAGATTACGCAGCTGACGGGCATCAGCGACGCTACGGTGGCCGACAAGCCCACGTTCCGCCAGCTGGCTCACACGCTGGAGGAGAAGTTCCGCGGCTGCGACTTCGCGGGCTTCAACAGCAACCACTTCGACATTCCCCTGCTGGCCGAGGAGTTCCTGCGCGCCGGCATAGACTTCGACTTCTCACGCTGCCGACTGATTGACGCGCAGACCATCTTCCACAAGATGGAGCGGCGCAACCTGGCCGCCGCCTACAAGTTCTACGTGGGCCGCAAGATGGAGGACGACTTCGAGGCCCACCGCGCCGACCAGGACACCGAGGCCACCTACCGCGTGCTGCAGGCCGAGCTGGACCACTACACCGAGGAGCACCAGCGCGCCCTGGGCGAGGACCCGGAGGGACGAGTGCTGCCCAACGACATGGACTTCCTGGGCGAGTTTTCGCGCACTAACAATAATGTGGACTTCGCCGGGCGCATCGTCTGGGGAGAGGCGAAGGACGAGAAGGGCAACACCATCGTGGGCCAGGACGGCAAGCCCGTGATGACCGAATACTTCAACTTCGGCAAGCACAAGGGGAAGACCGTCAGCGACGTGCTGCGCCAGGACCAGGGCTACTTCGCCTGGATCATGCAGGGCGACTTCACCAACAACACCAAGCAGGTGCTCACCCGCATACGGCTGCGCGAGGCCATGAAGGGTAAATAACGGCTTACACATTATCGGTCAGACATCATGCAAGAGAGGAAAATGCTGGAGGCACACATTGACAAGCACGACTACAAAGTGCTCGTCGTGGACGACCTGCCCATCAACGTGCTCCTGCTGACGAAGCTGCTGGGCAACGAGGGCTACCAGACGTGTACCGCCAACAGCGGCAGTACGTGTATAGAGCAGGCCCGCATCCAGCAGCCCGACCTCATACTGCTCGACGTGATGATGCCCGGCATCAACGGCTTCGACGCCGCCGCCATCCTGAAGAAAGACCCTGCCACGGCCGACATCCCCATCATCTTCATCACCGCGCTGAACGAGCCCGGCCACCTGGTACACGGCTTCCAGGTGGGCGCCAGCGACTACATCTCGAAGCCCTTCAACAAGGAGGAGCTCTCCATCCGCGTCTTCCACCAGATAAAGCTGGTGGCGGCGCGGCGCATCATTGAGCGGCAGAACGCCGAGCTGCGCGCCGCCATCGCCAACCGCGACAAGATGTACTCCGTCATTGCCCACGACCTGCGCTCACCGCTGGCCAGCATACGCATGGTGCTCAACCTCATCGTCAGCTCCATGCCCGCCGACGTCATAGGGCAGGAGTTTGCCGAACTGCTCGACATGGCCAACAAGGAGTGCGAGGACGCACACGACCTGCTCGACAACCTCCTGAAATGGACCAAGAGCCAGACGGGACGCCTCAACATCGTGACGCAGGAGCTGGAGCTGGGCGACATCATTCCCGGCGTGGTGGACATCTTCGAGACGGTAGCCGCTACAAAAGGTGTCAGGCTCAGCTACCATGCCCCTGAGACGCCGCTCGTGGTCCTTGCCGACAACGACATGCTGAAGACCATCGTGCGCAACTTCCTGTCCAACGCCGTGAAGTTCTCGTCCGAAGGCAGCACCATCGACATCACCGTGAGCCAGGCCGACGACCACTTTGCCAAGATCAGCATCAGCGACCACGGCGTGGGCATCAGCCCCGAAAGCCTCGACAGCATCTTCCACAAAGGCGACACCACCAACGGCACCGACGGCGAGGAAGGCTCAGGACTGGGCCTGCTGCTCTGCGCCGACTTTGCTGCCAAGAACGGCGGCAGCGTGACGGCAGAGTCCTCACCGGGCAAGGGCTCCACCTTCAGCGTCCTCATACCGCTGAGGAAATAACCATCCACACCGCTTGACTCATCATCCCAAATTGTACAGATTAGCATTACTTGGCGTCCTGGCGCTCGCGTCGTGTACCGAGCAGCCCGCGCCTCCACCGCCCTCGCCCGTGTGGGCGACGGCCCCCGACGATGAAGGCTTCGACCTGCCCACCATAGAGAAAGCCGGCGAGCTGATAGCCCTCACCCTCTCGGGCCCCGACACTTACTACGACTACCAGGGCCGCCACCTCGGCGTCCACTACCTGATGTGCGAGAAGTTCGCCGGCAGCCTTGGCGTGCGGCTGCGCGTCGAGGTGTGCCGCGACACCGCCGAGCTGCTCACCCGCCTGGCCGACGGCGACGGCGACCTCATCGCCCTGCGCATGAAGAGCGACTCGCTCGGCGTGGGCTGGCAGGTAGGCCCCGGAAAGCCGCTGCTCGAGGAGGCGCTGCAAGCGTGGTACCACCCCACCCTCTTCGCCGAGACGCAGGCCAAGGAGCGGCAGCTGCTCTCGCTGAAGAAGGTGAAGCGCCGCGTCTACGCCCCCATGCTGTCGAAGGGCGTCATCTCCCACTTCGACGGTCACTTCAAGCTCTATGGCCGCCGCATAGGCTGGGACTGGCGACTGCTGGCCGCCCAGTGCTACCAGGAGTCGACCTTCGACCCCGAGGCCCGCTCCTGGGCCGGCGCTCGCGGTCTGATGCAGATCATGCCCGCCACCGCCGACCACCTGGGCCTGCCCCGCGACCAAATGAACAATCCTGAGCGCAGCATTGAGGCCGCCACGCGCTACCTGAAGGAGCTGGAAGGCAAGCTCTCCGACATTCCCGACCGCACGGAGCGGCAGAACCTGGTGCTGGCCAGCTACAACGGCGGCATACACCACATACGCGATGCCATGCGTCTCTGTCAGCGCGACGGCCGCAACCCCCACCGCTGGGCCGACGTGCAGCAGTACGTGCTGCGCCTGAGCGACCCGCGCTACTACCAGGACACCCTCGTACACTACGGCTACATGCGCGGACAGGAGACCGCCGACTACGTAGACCGCATACGCGAGCGCTACAAGAAATACAGAATTTCTGCAAGATAGTGATAAGTGACGGGGAGGGGAGCGGCTGCGCCGTCGTTTGGTATACCTTGGACTTTTTAAAGTGAACCCATCAGTGAATGTTCACAACATACTAAAAGGGCGCACCTCGAAAGAGATGCGCCCTTATTATAATTAATGTGTGTAAGGATTACTCCTTGCCCTCCATCTGAGCCTTGAGGTTGGCCAGGACATCGAGGTCGCCGAGCGTGGTGCTGGCAGCAACGTTCTCAATCTTCGGCGTGTCGTCCTTCTTGGCGGCGCGGGGAGCGGCACCCTTGCGGGCAGCGGCGCGCTTCTCGTCGCGGGCGGGATCCTCGAAGGTGCGGCTGTGCGAGAGGATGATGCGCTTGGAGTCCTTGTTGAACTCAATCACCTTGAAGGGCAGCTCCTCGCCCTGCTGGGCCTGCGAGCCATCCTCCTTGACGAGGTGCTTGGGCGTAGCGAAGCCCTCGACATTCTCGGCCAGCTGGATGACGGCGCCCTTCTCGAGCACCTCGAGCACCTTACCGGTGTGGATGCTGCCGACGGTGAACTGTGTCTCGAACTGGTCCCAGGGATTGTCCTCGAGCTGCTTGTGGCCGAGGCTGAGACGGCGGTTCTCCTTGTCAATATCGAGCACGATGACGTCGATAGGCTCGCCCACCTTGGTGAACTCCGAGGGGTGCTTCACCTTCTTGGTCCACGAGAGGTCGCTGATGTGGATCAGTCCGTCGACACCCTCCTCCAGCTCTACGAACACGCCGAAGTTGGTGACGTTGCGCACATGTGCGGTGTGCTTCGAGCGCACGGGG
>CAMPCG010000118.1 GCA_946644025.1 uncultured Prevotellaceae bacterium
GGGAGCGGCTGCGCCGTCGTTTGGTATACCTTGGACTTTTTAAAGTGGACTCAGTTCTTAGAATCCTCAATTAACGCTGACCTTTATGGTCTTGTGGTCGTTGGCCGTGTGGGCCTCGATGATGTAGATACCTGCGGCGGGCAGCGTGAAGCTATACTCGGACGTCTGCGGATTGGCAGCGTGAACGAGTCGACCGGCGGTGTCGTAGCAGCGCACGTTGACGATAGGCTCGTCGGTAGAGGCTATCACGCGGGCGGTAAGGCCCTGGACGAAGATTTGCACGTGGGTCTCGGCGGCAGCCTCCTCCTTGATGAGGGTGTTCACGAGATAGTAGCGGTTCTGAGTCTGTCCGCTGACCTGGAACTGCATACCCGACTTCAGCGGCGTCAGCTCTTGCGTCTTGGCGTCGTAGAAGGCCACCGAGTCGCCCAGCTGCTCCACGCCCTCGAAGGTCAGCGTGCAGGGAGCGTCGCTGGCGCTCTCCACGCCGAGCGGCAGGGAGCGGAACTGGCGGATGCTGTTGATGGTCGTGGCCAGGCGTCCGCAGAGGGTGTAGACCATCGGCACCTGCTTCAGCTCGTCCATGCTGATGAAGGTCTCGGTGTCCTCTGAGGGCAGGAAGTCGTCGCTGGCCTCTGCGCTCATCATCACCAGGGCGCTGCTCGTGTTGCTGCCGCGCTGGGCAGTGACGACGAGGCCCGGCTGTTCGTCGACATCGGCACGGGTGCGGCGAGCCTTCAGGGGGAACTCATAGCCGTCGCCCGTAGCCTGCTCATAGCTGGAGATGGTGATGTCCTCTGTAATGTCGTCGAGGACATAGTTGCCACTATCGTCGACTTCGGGCACCTCAACGGTGACGGTCTGCGTGCTTCCGTCGTCCATCGTGATGGTCTCCTCCTTGGTAGTCATCTTCTGCTTCTTTCCCACGACGATGGTGAAGTTTTCCTCTTTCGTCTTTACACCGTAGCGCGTCTTGGCCTGCATGTCGGCGGTGAAGCTGATGGTATTTGGCGCGTCGTCGGTTGTCGCCGGGTCTTTTTGTACGAAGAATCCCTGTCCGGGAGCCACCTTGGCGTCAGCAGCGGCAAAGGCGGAGGGCTGGCCGGTCTGTGTAATCCATTCTCCATCGGCAGCACGATATACCAGCTGCTGTCCTGTGGGCGTAAGGATCCAGTACTTCGGCAAGAGCTGCGTGTTCTCTTCAAAGAAGCGCTCCATGTCGAGACCTGTCTGGAAGGGGTTCTCCACCAGGTAGTAGCCCATGTCTGACACGCCTGTCGCAACGGTCTCCTGCATTTCCTGCAGCGTCATGGGCAGTGCGTCGGTGCCCTTCTGCGTCGGCACGCGGGTGTAGGTGCGCTGGTCGCCATAGCGGCTGGCGGCGGTCTCGGTGCGCTGTATCTGCTGGTAGACGGGCAGCGACGTGTTGCTCGCGGGCAGCAGGAGGTCGCTCTTCAGTCGGCCGCGGTTCAAGGCACGGTTCTTGTTTCTCACATCAGAGAGTTGGGTATTAGTTCCAATGTCATCAAAATTATTAACATCATCAGCACCATCGCGATCAAAACCATAGTAGTCGTACATGGTGTCCTCCTTCGGCAGTCGGATGAGGGCCTTGCCGCCGCTCTGGTCGGGGTTCTTCAGCGCGTTCTTCACCATAACGGAGAAGCCGCCGTTGGCATAGTCCACTGTGGCATCGTTGTAGGTGTTGCTCCACACGCCCTTGATGGCCACGTTAGCCTTCTTGCCACCCATGGGCTTATAGCCCAGACGGTCGAGGTATTGGTCGGCAGTGCCTCCGCCTGGTACGATCCAGGTGCCATCGGTCCAGACTCCCTCGTCGTCGTTGCCCAGGTTCTCTGTCTGGCTGTCGTCGCTGGTGCTGTAGGTGGAGCCTACCTCGTAGAGCACGGCCTTCGCCTTGTCCCAACTGCGCTGATAGATGGCGGGGCTATAGCGGTCATAGCCTGCACCGAAGGTCACGGGCTCGTAGTACGTTGTCTTCTGCTGGGCCGTCCCCGTGGGTGAATACCACTCGCCGGCGACGGTGCCCTGGAGCGACGAGCCGAGGAGATACCAGCGCTCGTTGTCGAGCTGATACTCCACCCAGGCATTGTTGTAGTTCAGCAGATGGGCGTTGAGCAGCTCGGCGGAGGGCTGGAAGGCAATCTCGTCGCAGCTGTTGATCTGATACATCTCGGCGATGAGGTCACCCGCACGGCCGCGGTCGGGGTTGCTGCCGTAGGTGTCGCTCCAGATGTCGTAGACACGGGCCTGCATGTCGAACTTCAGGATGTTGTAACGCTGCTGCTCCGTGGGAACGAGCGACTCCTCCAGCGTACAGAAGGTGAAGTAGGTGGGCTCGTCGTACTTGGCAACAGAGTTATCCTTTAGGTATTTGTCCGTACCAACGTTCTTCAGGGCGAACTTGCCTCCGCCATCAGGCACTAAATCCCACAAAGCAAGATTTTCACCATCCTGGCCGTTCTGTCCTTTCAATCCCAAGACAAAACTGACAGTGCCTGTGAGTGGCTGTGAGTTAAGGTAGCCAGGATGATTCGTTCCACCCCACGCATCAAATGTGTAGTCACCTCCTTCAAGCTTTTGCAGGTGCAACCGATAATGTCCATCTGCACTCTCAATCCTATAATAATAACCCGAATTAGTTTCCTTCACTGCATCGTAGTAATTACCATAGCCCAAGTTTTGATCATTGGTTCCATAGATGGCCATACCATTATCTTCATTATAGATGGCGAAGGTCTTTCCGTTGAGTTCTTTGATGCTCTCGTAGCGCTCGCCGACGAACTGCGTAGTGTTCACCATGTAGCTCTCGTTCAGGTTGGGGAAGGGATAGGCGTCGAGGTCGTCCTTGCCGTTGAGGGCATCGTAGAGCACGGGGGCATCGCCCCATTCGTTGCTCTTCATCAGGATATGGGTGCAGTAGAGCGGAGCAAAGCCCTTGCGTAAGATGCGGTCCTTGGGCGTGCGGTAATTCCAGAAGTTCGTCTTATACTGGTACAGTCCCGACTCCTCGGGCAGCGTGTTGCTGACGAGGAGCTCGTTGTTGTTGCGCTTCGACTCGTCGGTGGGTTCCGTGGTCGGCATGGCCGTGTTTCCGTCGGCACGTCGCCAGTTCTCGTCGTTGTTCCAGTCGGTGTTGTCGGCGCCGCCCGTCCATACCTCGTAGTCGGGCACTATCTTCAGGTTGATGAGCATGGTGCCGTCGCAGGTGTTCACGTCGCCCTCCTCCTGGAACGGCAGGCTGAGCGTGTAGGTGTAGCCCTCGCGCACCTCGAAGTTCTCGGTGAAGTAGACGCAGAGGCGGTTCACGGCGTTCTGTGCAGCGATGAGTGTGGCTGCCTCGTCAGGGTCTTCGGCGTAGGTATTCTTAGCGTACAGGCTGACAATCTTTCCCACGATGGGCAGCACGCCATCCTTCATCGACGTGTAGATGTTCTTGTCCCAGACGGGGTCGTTGGTCGACGCGAGGTAGATGTTGTAGTCGTCGGACTTGCGTATAACACCGTCGGCGGTCTGCGTCTGCGCGTCGCGCACGGGCAGCCAGAGGAAGTGCTGCTCAGTGGGAGCACCGACGGGGTCGGCCACGGGAGTTTCTGTCACCTCGCCGTGCTGCACCGTCTGGAACTGTGCCTTCTTAGCCAGTCGGATGCTCAGTATGGCATCGTTGGCCTGCGAATAGTCATAGCTTCCGAAGCCGTTCTGGTTGGGCACGAAGCCGGTCTTCAGCGTCGGGGCTTTCTCGCCGATTTTCACGCGCAGCCCCTGCGGCTCGTCGCAGAAGTAGGCCACGTACTCGTTGGCTTTGGGGTTGAGGGCCTTGTCAAAGTAGCCGTCGTGGATGGGGCAGGCCACGAGATAGAAGTAGGGGTCGTCGGCCGCTGCAGGCTCGGCAGGAATGCTGATGGACGACTGGTGAAGCACCAGCTGTCCGGCATTGACCAATTCTCGCAGATAGATCACCATGTCGGGGGTCAGTTCGGGGTTGCCGCCCGTTGCCGGGTGGCTGGTGATGCCGTCGAGCGTCGTGGTCTGCGGATAGTAGATGCGCAGCGTGGAGAGTGCGCGGTCCAGGCGTATGCCGGCCTTCGCCTGTCTGTGGTAGTTCTCCAGCGTGGGCAGCACGCCGTTAGCCTTGTCGCCCAGCCACCAGTCGAAGTTGATGTCCGTCATCGGCACCTCGACACCGTTGAAGTCGTAACCCTTCAGGTTGGTGACCAGCGTGGGAATCTGTCCCTCGCAGACCAGGTAGTCCTCGCTGTTCTCTGACTTCTCCAGGCCCACCAGCTCGTAGGGCGGCTCTATGCGGAACACGTTGGCCTTGTTACATTCCGAGCAAAGGTTGAAGAGCACGAAGGGGCGTCCGCTGGTAATGTCAACATTTGCCGACATGATGTAGTAGTCGGTGCCTGTCTTCCATTTCAGTTGCGGGAAATTGCCGTTTATCACAAGATAGCGTTCGCCTTCAACTACCTCTCCGTAGACGGGGTGTGTCAGATTGACTGCCTTTTCGAAGGTGTAGGGTTCCAAAGCGTTAAAGTCATGGTTCCATTGGAAATACAACACTGATGGGTTGTTGTTGTTGACCGTGGGATTCTGCGAGCGCCACGTGAGTTTCTCGCCCAAGATAGCAGCATCGAAAGCTGGGGCATAAATCTGTTCAAAAGCCTTGTTACGAGCCAGGTATTCGTTGTAGCCAACTTCGCCCAACTGCACAACCTCAGCTTCATGGATCTCGCTGAACTCGCCATCGTCGATGGCATCCGACAGCTCATCAAGGGTGATTTTGCTGAAGTCGAAGTGGTCTAAGTGCAGACATTGCTTCTCTTCATCGGACAAAGTCTTCAGTCCCTCTCTGAATTTAGTGAGGAATACCTGCTTGTCGAGGAACATAAATCCAATCTCACTCGTATTCGAAGTACTGAAGTTGTCAATCGTCTTTACCGTCGACATCAGTTTATTGTAGTCAACGCTGAGTTTCAGCAGACGCATGTCGGTTACCATTTCTCCATTCTCATCGACGCTGACGCAGAGCGGGGTATTCACCTCGGCTTGCACCTCGGGCACGATGGTATAGACGGCTATGTTGTCGAGCATGAAGTCACCGCCCTGCGACGACACGCAGTTGTTGTTCACCTCAATCCAGTGGCGGTCGTACTTTTCGGCGACAGTGAACTCGAAGTAGAACTGCTGCCAGACGACGTGGTCGGCCCCGGTGCTGCCGTCGGCCCCGGTTCCGTTGTCCAGCTCGTAAATCTGGCCGGGGCAGAAGCGATAGAGCGTCACGGTCTCCTTCTTCGGCACACCGTTCTCGTAGATGATGCGTCCGTTTTCGTCGTGCTGGTTTCGTTCGCCCTTCACGGTGAGGGTGATGCCGCCGGGGCAGCGGTCATCGTTGCCGCCCATTTTGTTCGAGCCGGAGATCCAGCCGGAGAACATCAGCTTGTCGCCAGCGCAGAAGTCACCCACGAAGGGAGCGGAGCAGATGTCGCCCGGCTGCTCGGAGGCGTCGATGTAGAGGAAGCCCTTCTTCAGGCCCTCGTCGGCTTCCAAGGCGGACTTAATCAGCTCATCAGCAGCATCAAGCACCTTGCCATAGCCATATACATCATCGTTAGCAGGCAGGACATCGATATGGTTACCGTATTTGGTGGTCATCTTTGTCACGATGGCGTAGGAGCCCCAGTTACACTCAAAGCCGCTGAACGAGTAGTTGGTCTTGTCGAAGGTCATGGGGATGGGGCCGCAATCGTCGATGGTGCTGCCAGCACCCCGTTCCCAGCCTTGAATGGACACGGCATCGGATGGGAAATGATATTTCTCGTTGGCGGGGTAGTCGAAGGTGACCTTGGCTATAGGAGTACCGGCCTTCTCAATGAGCTTCTTCGGACCGCGGTCGGAAAAAGCGTGGGTCGTGCCGTCTTTCGCCACATAGTCGGAACCGTTGACCGACTTGTAGGGCAGGGTGACGGTGCCTGGGTCGAAGATGACGGTGAACTGGGCCAGCTGATACCTGACGCCGTCGTTGTTCAGGTAGACATTAATATAGACGGGTTTACCACAGGCTTCATCCGGAACCTTGGCTATTCCGTCCTCACCGGGGGCAGGATAGCGGAACACCACGAAGCGGCTGTCGCCATATTGCGTCTTGTTTTGGTCAGACATCTTGTCGTAGAAGTAGAAGCCCTGGAAGTCGGCCTCGGTGGCAGCGTCGTAGGTGTCGACGTTATCGACGAATTTCAGGTTGCCACCGTTGGCAGCAGCCAGTGTGGGGTTCCAGCCGCCCAGGCGAATGCCGGTGCCGTTGGGGTCGTAAATCTTCACTTCAATCTTTCCGCCTTGGTTGTTGTTCACGGCCGACACCAGGTCATCGTCGTCGGTGCCGTTGCCGTCGAACACCCAGTAGTCTGAGAACAGGTGGCGCACGCCGATGAACTCGCCGCGGTAGCCCACCTTCTTCTGCTTCTCGTAGAAGATCTGGCGCTGGGGGAAGTGGAAGGTCTTTGCCTCTAAGAAATTCTGCCCCTCCTTCGAGTCCACGAATTCATATCCCTGGAAGGTCTTGGCAGTCAGCTTGGCGGCCATCTCCTTGGCGTCCTTCATATAATAGATGTAGCGCATGGTGAGCGACGGCTCCTCCAGGTCGCCCTCCAGATGGTTACTGCTATTCTTATAGGTCTTATCGTCGTAGCGCGACACGTCGACACCCACGGTGAAGGACCGCCCGTCGCTGTTGGTGAAGTTGAAGCGGCGGAGGGCATCGCGGCGCATACCGCCATTTTCGACGCTGGTCCAGTCGAGCTTCTGGCCGGTGACCATGCCATTCTTGTAGAGGAAATACTGCACGTCGCCTTCGTCGCGGGTGTCTAAGCTGACGTGGGCCTTCAGGTTCTCCAGGTCCATCACGTCGTCCGTCTTGTCCTCGTCGTAATTATAGAAGCGCTGGAAGAAGCGGTGGTCGTTGCTCTTGTTCAGCACCGTGGGAAACTCCACCGTATAGGTGTTTCCCCGCTTGATGTAGTGGGTAATCTCGAAGTGGTTCACCTTCTGCGTGCCCCGGTCATAGTTCCACCAGTCCGACTGCGCCTCGGTGTTCAGTCCCTGCTTGTCGAGCTCCAGGTCAGAATGCAGGTCGGAATACTGCTTCAGGTAAGATATACGGTGGGTCACCATGTGGTCGACGCGAATCTCCTTATCCGCAGGATTAACGAAAAACCACCTGATGTAGAAGTCATTAAGATACTGGTCGATGTTCTTGGTTTCCGCATCATCAGGGTTGTTAGGCTGCGTCATTACTCCATTGCCTTTGAGATATTTTCCAGTTCCCTCATCCTTGACGCGGAACCGCCTGTAGTCATCTACCTGCTCCAACTGCCATAGTTGCCGACCTACTGCCTCTTCTGTATAGTCTGAGGCTCCACCATTATGATTTACCATTTGCAGGGGATAGTCAGGAGTGAAATAGATTTCGGAGATGGTAATAGAGGAGCCTGTGCCTTGGTTGAAAATGGTAAAATCGTCCATTTGTGTGCCAGGGGTCAAGTTTACCGTAACCTCTGTTTTCCCTGCTAAATCTACCCAATTATCAAACGTACCACCATAAGTATGAAGTTGCCAACCTCCTGTTTCAGGTACTTCGCTACCAAACTTAATCACTATTGTCTTATAACTCCTTGTGTCAAAAGGTTTGTATTGAAAAGCGTTTTGATAGGCAGCGGTAGGCGTGAATGTTGCTCCAATGACTTTATCTCCAGCTGTCACCTGGTCAGAGACATTCATGTTTCCTCCCGTTAAGGCAATCTGGTTCTTAGTAACGGGCCTTAGTCCCATCACCACCTGATAGTACTCATCCTTATTAGGCACAGGAACTTCTACGGGCAGAAAGCCGGCATACCAGTCGGAAGAGGTGTTTCCCGCCGATTGCGTGACAGGATTACCGTCGGTGTTGGCACACGAGAGGAAGAGGCTATTGACATCTATAGCCGGTGTCATGACTTTAATGGCTGTGATGACGCCCTCAGGACTGTTCCACCCGGCCTTGATGGCATGCAGGTGAACGTAGGGCAGGTCGGAGATGTCAACCTCCGCCTTGCCAAAATTGCTGATGGTGGCAGTCTTCTCAACCAGTGGGCCATCGTCACCCTGACGGTTCATGAGTACACGCAGCTGAACGCCCGGCGTGCCCTCGAAGACTATCTTCTTGCAGCCTGTCAGGTTGGCATAAGTGAGGTAGTACACATTTCCGTCACCGGCAATCGTTTCACCGGCATTTACTGT
>CAMPCG010000119.1 GCA_946644025.1 uncultured Prevotellaceae bacterium
GCACTCGGGCAGGTCGTTCATCTGCTCGGCCACCTCCTGCTGCTCGTTCATCTTAGCTGCACGCTCCAGCAGTCGGCTGTGCAGATAGAACACATCGCCGGGATAAGCCTCACGTCCTGACGGACGGCGCAGAATCAGTGACACCTCACGATAGGCCACAGCCTGTTTCGACAGGTCATCGTAGACCACCAGTGCGGGCAGTCCGCGGTCGCGGAAGTACTCACCGATGGCTGCTCCGGCAAAGGGTGCATAGTACTGCATGGCTGCCGGGTCGGCGGCTGTTGCTGCTACGACGATGGTGTAGGGTAGGGCGCCATGCTCCTTGAGCGTCTGTACGAGTGCGGCCACTGTCGATGCCTTCTGGCCTATGGCCACGTAGATGCAGTAGACGGGTTTCCCTGCCTCGTAGAAGCTCTTCTGGTTGATGATGGTGTCCACGGCGATGGCCGTCTTACCTGTCTGTCTGTCGCCGATGATAAGCTCGCGCTGTCCGCGTCCGATGGGAATCATCGAGTCGATGGCCTTCAGTCCTGTCTGGAGCGGCTCTTTCACCGGCTGGCGGTAGATGACGCCTGGTGCCTTACGGTCGAGGGGCATTTCGAAGGCTTTGTTCAAGTCTATGTCGCCTTTTCCGTCGATGGCCTGTCCCAGTGGGTTGATGACTCGTCCGAGCATGTTGTCGTTCACGCGGATGCTGGCAATGCGCTTGGTGCGTTTCACCACCTGTCCTTCCTTGATGCCCGCCGTTGGACCCAGTAGCACGCAGCCCACGTTGTCCTCCTCAAGGTTCATCACGATGGCCATGGTTCCGTTCTCGAACTCCAGCAGCTCGTTGGCTTCGGCGTTGCGCAAACCGTAGATGCGGGCCACGCCGTCGCTGACGGTGAGCACGGTGCCGATTTCGTCGAACTGCTCGGCATTGCTGATGCCTTTCAGCTGGTCGAGGAGCACCTGACTGACTTCGCTTGGTTTAATCTTATCTGACATTGTTGTTTACTTTTTAAGTGTGTTAAGTATCGCGTTGAGTTGCGACTTCACGCTGGCATCCATGCGATAGGTGTCGTAGTCGAGGATGAATCCTCCGATGATGTCGGGGTTCACTTCGGTCTCGAACTCCACGGTGCCTTTTGTGCGGCTCTCTACCATCTGGCGCATACGTTGCTCCGTCTCCGGTGCGACGGCCACTGCGGTGATGAGTTTTCCCCGAATGATGTTTTTCTGCTGTCGGTAGAGCGTCACGTAGCTGTTGGCGATGAACTGCATCATGTCCTCTCTGTCTTCCTTCAGTACGAGCTGTATGAAGGCTTTCGACAGTGTTGAAGCCTGGTCTGCTCCGATGGCTGTTTCGAGCAGCATCTGCTTCTTGTCCTTGGAGAGCATGGGGTTGCCGATGGTCTGCCTTAGCTGAGGCACCTCGACGTAGCACTTGGCCACGAGCTGCATCTCCTGGTAGACGCGGTCTTCCAACTTTTGGTCGGTGGCGCTCTTTAGCAGTGCGCGTGCATAACGAACCGAAATGACTCCTATATCCATACGCGCTTACCTCTTACTTGTTGATAGAAACATCATTCAGCATACGGTCGATGAGATCCATCTGTGCCTGATTGCCCTTGAGCTTTTCGCGCAGCACCTTCTCGGCAATCTCTACGCTGAGCTCGGCCACCTGCTTTCTTATGTCTGCAATGGCGGCCTTCTTCTCCTGCTCGATTTCTGCCTTGGCGTCGTTGATGAGGCGTGAGCCTTCCTCGCGGGCTTTCTCCTGGGCTTTCTCCACGATGGCATCGCGTGTCTGTGCAGCCTCTTTCAGTATCTGGGCCTGCTTCTCACGAGCTTCCTGGAGGATGGATTCACCTTCTTTCTGTAGATTGGCCAGTCGTTCGTTGGCTTCATGTGCCTTGCGCAGTGAGTCATCGATGAAAGTCTTGCGCTCTGCCACCATCTGCGTGATGACAGGGAAGCCGAACTTCCACAGGATGAACAGCACGACGAAGAACGTCAGCGCCATCCAGAACAACAGACCAGTACTCGGAATCAATAAATCCATAATGCTGAGTTTAAGAAAATGTTACAGGCACATGAAGGCGATGACTGCTCCGAAGAGTGCCACACCCTCGATGAGGGCAGCGGCGATGATCATGTTGGTCATCAGCTTGCTGATTACCTCAGGCTGGCGTGCCATGGCATCCATGGCCGAGCCGCCTATACGGCCAATACCTATACCTGCGCCGATAGCGGCCAGACCTGCACCTACGGCGGCGCCCAACTTGGCAACGCCTTCTACTGCTAACAATGTTGTAATCATAGTGTTTTTGTTTTTTAGTTGTTATTTATTATTTCGATATTACGATATTTTCGATATTACGATATAGCAACATTTCCGATATAGCGATATTTTCGATATTACGATATTCTCGATATTACGATATTTTCGATAATGCGACATTATCTTTAGGCTCATTTTTCGTGTCCTTCGGGCACGGCGCGGGCCATGCCGATGAATACTGACGAGAGCAGGGTGAACACCATGGCCTGGATGAAGCAGACGAGGCACTCCAGGCACATCATGAAGATGGACATCACCACGCTGACGGCGCTCATGCTGAAGAACACTCCTGCCGACATCGACGCTACGAGGAAGATGATGCATGGCATGGCCACGGCAATGGCGTGTCCGGCCATCATGTTGGCGAAGAGTCGAATCATCAGTGCGAAGGGCTTGGTGAAGATTCCCACGAACTCTATGACGGGCATGAGCGGCACGGGGCACTTCAGCAGGAAGGGCACGTCGGGCCAGAAGATGTCTTTCCAGTAGTGTTTGCTGCCCGAGAACTGCACGATGATAAAGGTGCAGAGGGCCAGGAAGAAGGTGCAGGCGATGTTGCCTGTCACGTTGCCCGACCCCGGGGGGAAGGGTATGAGTCCCATGACGTTGCAGGTGAAGATGAAGAAGAAGCAAGTGAGCAGGTAGGGTGCGTACTTCTCGTAGCCTTTTCCCACTCCGGGCTTGATGATGTCTTCTACGACATACATCACCAGCATCTCCACGAATCCCACGAATCCTCCTGGTGCGGGGTCGCTGGCCTTGTGCTTCTTGTACCATCGTGCGCTCAGCAGTATGCAGCATAGCAGCAGGGCGACGTTGATGAACATCACGGCCACGGTCTTCGTTATCGAGAAGTCGAGCACGGCCTCTCCGTTCTCCACAATCTTTCCGGCCTGGTCGCCTTCTGTGGCGATGGCTAGTCCCTGCAGTTCGGCGGGAGCGTCGGCCTTGACGTGGCGCAGCCCGGCTTCGTCGGCATGATGCTCAAACTGCGACGAGCAGAACAGATGCCACCCCGTGGAGCTCTTCACGATGACGGGTAGGGGGATGACGAGGCTGTTCTCGCCCTCGCCCCACACGTGCCACTCGTGCGAGTCCTTGATATGCTCCAGCACCACCTCCTTCGCGCTGAAGTCTCCGGCCTTGGCCGATGGCATCAGGGCAAAGACGGTCAGCACGATGCACAGCAGTCTTTTTAGTCTATAGTTCATAGTCTGTACAACTAATCTTCGGTATTCTTTGTCTTCGTTTTCTTTGTTCTTCAGTGTCTCATTGCCAGTGTGGTGACCATCATCAAGCTATACATTATTAATATATACAAGCCTAACTGTCGGGCCTCGGTCTTGTCTTCGGTGCAGATGATGACTGTCGCAGCCATGGTGGCTATGAGCACCATCCGCACTGCGGTCATGATGAGGTAGAACTGTGGCAGGTGTTCCTGCGAGCGGTTCTTCACCATGTCGTAGCCTTTGACGTAGGCTACTCCGAGCAGGACTATGAGCAGTGTTGAGAGAAATACGGCCAGAACCATGCAGCCATGTGTTTGTTCAGCCTTTTTACCTCCCTGCGGCTCAGGTGGCCTCTACCTCTACACACACCGACACCTCGTTTTTCTGTACGGACACGAAGCCTCCCGTGATGGGCAGCTGATGTCCGTCGTACTCGACGATGCCTTTCACCAGCAACGAGATGATGGGCGCGTGATCTTTGAGAATCTCGAAGTTGCCCATCATGCCGGGCACCTTCACGCGCTCCACCTCGCCTTCGAACTCTACCCTTTCGGGCGATACTATCTTTAACTTTAACATACTCGTCAATTAGTAATTAGAAATGAGTAATTAGTAATTATGATTACTCCTTCGGCTGTTTATGCTACAGCTATTGACACGTGCTGACATGGCTTGCTAAAGTCATCACAATTATCCATTACTAATTATTAATTACTCATTAGCCATTATCCCTTTGCTGCCTCGAGGAGCTTCTTTGCCTTCTCCTTCGCGTCGTCTATGGTGCCGACGTTGAGGAATGCCTGCTCGGGCAGGTCGTCCACCTCGCCGTCGAGTATGGCGTTGAAGCCCTTGATGGTGTCCTCGATGGGAACCATAACTCCTGGCAGACCAGTGAATTGCGATGCCACGGCGAAGGGCTGCGAGAGGAATCGCTGCACGCGGCGTGCGCGGTTCACCGTCAGCTTGTCTTCGTCGCTCAGCTCGTCCATTCCGAGGATGGCGATGATGTCCTGCAGCTCCTTATAGCGCTGGAGTATCTCCTTCACGCGCTGTGCACAGTTGTAGTGCTCGCGTCCCACGATGAGCGGGTCAAGTATTCGGCTGGTACTTCCCAGCGGGTCTACGGCGGGATAGATGCCCAGCTCGGCAATCTTACGGTCGAGCACCGTCGTGGCGTCCAGGTGGGTGAAGGTGGTGGCGGGAGCCGGGTCGGTGAGGTCGTCGGCAGGCACATAAACGGCTTGCACTGAGGTGATTGAACCCTTCTTCGTTGAAGTGATTCTTTCCTGCATGGCGCCCATCTCCGAGGCCAGTGTAGGCTGGTAGCCCACGGCCGACGGCATACGTCCGAGCAGTGCCGACACCTCTGAGCCTGCCTGGGTGAAGCGGAAGATGTTGTCGATGAAGAACAAGATGTCGGCCGCGCCGCCGTCCTTGCCGCCTCCGTCGCGGAATCCCTCGGCCACCGTCAGACCCGACAGAGCCACCGAGGCACGTGCGCCGGGCGGCTCGTTCATCTGGCCGTAGACCAGCGTGGCCTGGCTCTTCTTCAGCTCCTCGGGGTCCACGAGCGAGAGGTCCCACTTGCCTTCGTCCATGGCCTTGCGGAACTTATCGCCGTAGCGTATGACGCCCGACTCAATCATCTCGCGGATGAGGTCGTTGCCCTCACGGGTGCGCTCGCCCACACCGGCGAACACCGAGAATCCGTTGTGACCCTTGGCAATGTTGTTGATAAGCTCCATGATGAGCACCGTCTTTCCCACGCCGGCACCGCCGAAGAGTCCAATCTTACCGCCCTTCATGTAGGGCTCGAGCAGGTCGATGACCTTGATGCCCGTAGAGAGGATTTCCTTCTTCGTGGACAGCTCCTCGAAGGTGGGAGCCTCGCGGTGGATGGGGTAGGCGCCCTTCATGTCGAGCTTCTTCATGCCGTCGATGGGCTGGCCGATGACGTTGAGCATACGGCCCTTAATCTGGTCGCCCGAGGGCATGAGTATGGGCGAGCCCACTGGTATGGCCTCCAGTCCACGATGCAGGCCGTCGGTATTGTCCATGGCCACACAGCGCACGGTGTCCTCGCCGATGTGCTGCTGCACCTCGACGATGAGCTCGCGGCCGTCGCCACGGTCAATGCGTAATGCCTCGTGAATCTTCGGCAGCACTTTCTCGGCTTCAAGACCCTTGGTGTCAAAGTAAACGTCGATAACCGGGCCGATAATCTGAGAGATGCGTCCTGTAATCTGTGACATAAGCTATTATTTAATAAATGTATATGTTTTCCGTAGTCGGTTGCAAAGGTAGCAATAATTTTCGACACTACAAAAAAATATTCACCTTTTTCTACTAATTTCTGTAAAAAAGGATGTTTCCGGCGCGACGAGCAAAATCGCCCGTAATGTGACATGGAATCACATGACGGGCGATGTCCCGTCATGTTGCGGATGGTTGACAGAAGATTCCCTACATCCTCTGCCGTTCTGTTGACGGGAAAAAGCCGTTAATAAGTTGTCTTTGCCCGTATTTTAAATGCAGAAAGGACGGTTACAATCTACAAACACCGACAGTGTTTTGAAAAAATACCGTCGGTGTCCATAAGCTATCCTCAAAACTGCAAAGCGGTTATTTCAAAAACAAATCTTAGGGTGGGGATTTAGCGCAGGGCGGTTTAGATGGTCTTGAAGTCGTAGCCCTGCTCCTTGAGCCAGGCGATGCTCTGTGGCAGGGCGGTGCGTAGCTTGCCGATGGACTTGAGCGAGTCGTGGAAGGTGATGATGGAGCCGTTGCGGGCGTAGCGGCGCACGTTGTCGAAGACGTCGTCGGCAGTCAGCCATTTGGAGTAGTCGCGTGTGACCAGGTCCCACATGACGACCTTGTAGTGGCGGGAAAGGACGGCGTAGAGCGCAGGGCGCATCCAACCGTGGGGCGGGCGGAAGTAGGGGCTGTGGATGTAGGCGTTGGCACGCTCCACGTTGTACATGTAGTGACGGATGGAGTGGCGCAGGCCGCCGATGTGGTTGTGGGTGTGGTTGCCCACCTGGTGGCCCTCACTCACTATCTGTTCGTAGAGCTCCGGATATTTGCGCACGTTGTCGCCCACCATGAAGAAGGTGGCCTTCACCTGATTCTGGCGCAGGGTGTCGAGGATGAAGGGCGTGGACTCGGGAATGGGGCCGTCGTCAAACGTCAGGTAGACGGCACGCTCCCGCCGGTCCATTCTCCAGTAGGCCTTGGGGTAGAGCCAGCGCAGGTATATGGCGGGTTGCTCGATGAACATAGTTTAAGGAGTAAAGGGGAGTGAAAGGGAAGTGAAGGGGAAGTAAAAGGGGAGTGAAAGGGGAGTGAAAGGGACGATAGTTT
Organism: uncultured Prevotellaceae bacterium; assembly: GCA_946644025.1. The sequence goes on from CAMPCG010000119.1 coordinate 6,913, forward strand.
TGCTGGTGGAAAGAGGTAATGTCCCTTTCACTCCCCTTTCACTCCTCTTTCACTTCCCTTTCACTCCCCTTAGTGTCAGAATTGCGGCATACGTCCACCCTTGGCGACGTAGACCTGAGCAATCTCTTCGAGACGGTTCTGGTAGCTGTCGGCCAGCTGGGTGTCGAATATGTCGGCGATGCTCACCAGGCGCTGCATGATGTAGAACATGTGCAGCTGGCAGCTGCTCTCGCTGTTCTTGAACTGCTGGCCCTGAAGCGAGTTGTAGAAGGTCATGTACTGCTCGCTGTTGTCCCAGAGTGCCTGCAGCACCTCGCGGGCCTTCTCGTCGTTGCCTATGAGGGCGTAGGTCTGTGCCATCTCTATGCTGCTGCCCTGGTAGTCGTGGGGCACGTTGCTGGCGGGAAATTCCTGCTCGCAGCGCTCCAGCACCTTGGCGGCCTTCTCGCTCTCGCCTTCGGCCACGAGGTTCGAGGCCAGCTTCACCATGAGGCGGCGGTGAGTGTAGCACATACGCATGACGGTCTCGTCGAGGTAGATGCCGGGAGTGTTGGCACCGCCGAACTTGAAGCGGTCCATGACGTTGTGGTAGGTCTTCGCGGTGTCGAAGTTGGTCATGCCCTCCACGGGACGCCCGTCGATGTTGGTGGTGAAGGGGGTGATGCGGTTCGTCAGGCCTTCTTGCACGAAGTTGTCGCCCAGGTTCATGTAGTTCTCCTCGCCGACGGTGTAGGCCACGTAGAGCGGGCGCTCCCAGTTGGCATGGGCCAGCATCTCGAGCATCATGAGCTTGCTCTTGTCGAGAGAGTTAAGCCCGGTGAGCGAGATGGCCATGCGGTCGGGAATGGAGTCGCCCTGCAGCTTCATGCCGCTGCGGCGTACGGCTTCCTTGTCGATGGTGACATAGAGTGTGTCGGTGGGGATGACCTGTAGCGAGGCGTCGAGGCTGTAGTAGGGGTCGTTGAGCACCTCAGGCATCTGGGCAAAGGCCAGCTCGAGGGCCTTGCGCTGCCTGGTGCGCAGGTCGTTGTCGCGCTTGTTGCGCACCCACTGGTCGAGGACGTTCTGCAGCTCGTAGGGATGGTCGCCGAAGAGCTGGCGCACCTCGTCGGGGTAGTCGCGGCGCAGCATCTCGATGGCTTTCTTGATGTTGCTGTCAATGCGGACGTACTCGTTGGTGCCGGAGCAGTACTCCAGACGGCTCCAGGTGATGGGCAGCGACGGCGAGTCGTAGGCCGGGCGCAGCATCTGGTCGAT
>CAMPCG010000120.1 GCA_946644025.1 uncultured Prevotellaceae bacterium
CATGCCGTCGTTCAGGTTGGCACCGTTGCTCACGGCGGTCACCACGAGGATGGTCATCAGCACAAAGACAATCCAGCCGGCGGCAACCTTGTGCTCGCCGACAAACGACATCATGTCGGAGTAGCTCAGGTTGTGGTGCTTGATGAAGGGGATGGTGGTCTTCAGGCTCTTGTGGGCCTCGGCCTCGTGCTTCACCACCTCGGTCTGCCCCGACTGTCGGGGGACGCTGATGTTCTCGCGCATCACCACGTCGGGACTCAGGTAGAGCGTCAGGCCCACGATAAAGCCTATCGACACCTGGCCCACAATCTTGTACTTCATCTTCAGGCCGTCCTTGTTGTGACGGAAGACTTTCTTGAAGTCGTCGGCAAAGCCCAGGAAACCGAGCCAAAGCGTCGTGATGACCATCAGGATGAGATAGGTGTTGCGCAGACGGCCCAGCAGAAGCACGGGCACAAGCATGGCCACGATGATGATGACTCCGCCGAAGGTGGGGACGCCCTTCTTCTGCACGCCAAAGGGGTCGATGGAGGGGTCGCGCTCAGTCTCGAACACCTTCCTGCGCCTCATCCACTTGATGAACCACTCGCCAAACCAGGCCGAGATGACCAGCGAAAGAATGAGCGCCAGAAGCGCACGAAAAGAGATATAGCTCCACAGGTGGCTGCCCGGGATGTCGTATTGCTCTAAGTATCGAAAGAGGTAGTATAGCATCTTCTATCGTCGTTATGTCGTGTCGTTATGCCGTGTCGTTATATCGTTATATCGTTATATCGTTATATCGAGGTGTCGTTATATCGTTATATCGTTATATCGAAATATCGTTATATCGAGGTGTCGTTATATCGTTGCATCGATATTTCGATATAACGATATTTCGATATAACGAGATAACGAGGCAACGGCCTTTCCTTATCAGGCCTGAATACATTCCCTTACCACTTCCCGGTCGTCGAAGTGGTGCTTCACGCCCTGAATCTCCTGGTAGTCCTCGTGGCCCTTTCCAGCAATGAGGATGACGTCGCCCCGCTGTGCCAGCATGGTGGCGGTACGTATGGCCTCGCGGCGGTCCACGATGGTCAGCACCTTCTTGCGCTGCTGCGGCGTGAGTCCGGCCGTCATGTCGTCGATGATGGCCTGCGGGTCCTCGTTACGGGGATTGTCGCTCGTGATGATGACGCGGTCGCTCTGCTTCACGGCCTCCTGGGCCATAAGGGGCCGCTTGCCCTTGTCGCGGTTGCCGCCGGCACCGCAGACGGTGATGATATGTCCCTGCTTGCCGTCGAGCACCTCGTGGATGGCCTTCAGCACGTTCTCCAGGGCGTCGGGGGTGTGGGCATAATCCACGATGGCCGTCCATCCCTCGGGCGAGGCGATGGGCTCCATGCGCCCGGCTACGCTCTTCAGCGTGCTCATCACGAGGAGGATGTCTTCAGGCTCCTTGCCCAGCAGACGGGCGGTGCCGTAGACGGCCAGCAGGTTCTGAAGGTTGTGGCGGCCAATGAACTGCACGCCCACCTCGCGGCCGTCAATCTCCAGGTACATCCCCTCGAAGTGCTCCTCGATGATGCGTCCGCGGAAGTCGGCCATGCTGCGCGTGCTGTAGGTCTTGACGGCGGCTTTCGTGTTCTGCACCATGAAGAGGCCGTTCTTGTCGTCGGCATTGGTCAGGGCGAAGGCGCCACGGGGCAGCATGTCGAAGAACTGCTTCTTCGCGTCGCGGTAGTTCTCCACCGTCTTGTGGTAGTCCAGGTGGTCGCGGGTGAGGTTGGTAAAGATTCCTCCACGGAAGTGAAGCCCGCCAATGCGCCGCTGGGCGATGGCGTGGCTTGAGCACTCCATGAACACATACTCGCAGCCGGCGTCGGCCATGCGGCGCAGCAGCTGGTTAAGCTCAATGGGGTCGGGCGTGGTGTGCGTGGCAGCGACAGCCTCGCCGTCGATGTAGTTGCAGACCGTAGAGAGCAGTCCGCAGCGGTGCCCCATCTGGCGGAACATATTGTATAATAGCGTGGCGATGGTGGTCTTGCCGTTTGTTCCGGTGACGCCCACCAGCGTCAGTTCTTCTGTGGGATGACCAAAGAACGTCGTTGCGACGGTACCGACGACAGCATCGGTGGAGGAGACCTGGACGATGGTCGGGTAACGACCGTCGCGCATCACGCGTTTCGTGTCGTCCTGCCACGTCATCTCTTCGCAGAGAATGGCAGCAGCTCCTCGCTCCAATGCGTTGCCGATAAAGCGATGTCCGTCAGTCTGTGTGCCACGGATGGCCACAAACAGACTGCCCGGCATCACCTGCCGTGAGTCGATGCACACGCCTGTGATCGTGGTTTCCAAAGAACCCTCGACGGCTTTCACATCTATGCTTTCTAAAACATCATTTAGATTCATCTTTCTCTGAATCATCTCTCTCTATATAAAAACTATTAACCAATATGTTCACTAAAAATCGCTGTCTACTGTAGTTCCAGGACGCAGGTCATGCCTGGTTCCAGGGTTGTTCCCGGCTGTATGCTCTGGCTGACCACCTCGCCCGTGCCGTGGAGCCTTACGCTCACGCCCTGCTGCTCCAGCAGGTAGACGGCGTCGCGCGCTCCCATGCCGATGGTGCTGGGCATGGTGTTGGCGGCAAAGTCGGGCTTGTGCAGTGCCACACCCTCCTGTCCTACGTTCAGGTGTCTGAGCACGTAGTCGGCGGCGGGAATGTCGCCCTGCTTCACGTCGGGCACGAAGCTGGAGAGCGTGTCGCGGGCATCCTGCACGCGCAGCACCAGGTTGCGGGCCATGACGCCCTCGGCAATGTTGTGGAACACGGCTCCCGACATGCTTCCTCCCGAGGCGGGCAGTCCGGCCTTGCGCATACAGACGATGCAGGTGTACTTCGGGTCGTCGGAGGGGAAATATCCGCAGAACGAGAGCCAGTACTCGGTGATGCCGCTGCGGTAGTGTCCGCCCTTGGCCACCTGTGCCGTGCCCGTCTTTCCCGATACCTGGAAGGACTTGCTGCCGGCCTTCTTTCCCAGTCCCTGGCTGACGACGTGTCGCAGCACGGTCTGTATGGTGCGGATGGCCTCCGGACGCGCTATTTGCTCCTTGATGACCTGCGGCTCCACGGTGGCCACGACCTGGCCGTCTTTGACGAACTCCTTCACGAACCGGGGGCGCATCATGCGGCCGTTGTTGGCAATGGCGTTGTAGAACGTCACGGTGTTGATGGGAGCCACCTGTGTCTCATATCCTATGGACATCCAGGGCAGCGTCGTCTTGCTCCAGTAGAGGGCGCGGTTGGTGGTCTTGAAGTCGGGGTAGCGTATCTTCGGCTTGGCATATCCCACCATGGGCAGCTCCAGGTCCTGTCCGATGCCCACGCGGTAGAGTCCCTCGACATACTTTCGGGGATTGCTGCCATAGAAGTGGTCGATGGTGTAGCTCACGCCGATGTTTGAACTCACCTCGAGGGTGCGCGCCAGGTTGATGCTGCCGTAGCCACCGCGGTGCCAGTTGTGGTCCTTCATCCTGGCACCGTGCATGGGCATGATGCCGTGTCCGGTGTGGATGACGTAGGAGGTGTCCACCACGCCGTCGTCGAGGGCCACGAGGATGGAGGCCGTCTTGAACACGGAGCCGGGCTCGCAGCGGTAGCTGATGGCGTCGTTGAACATTTCGCGGTAGATGCCGTCGGAGCCGCGGCGCATGTTGACGATGGCCTTGACGTCGCCCGTCTTCACCTCCATGAGTATGGCCACGCCGATGCTGGCCTCCCACTTGTCCAGTTCCTGCACGAGTGCTTTCTCGGCCAGGTCCTGCATACCGATGTCGATGGTGGTGACGATGTCGGCGCCGTCTACGGGTGGCGTCACGGTGAAGGGCACTATCTTGTTGAGCACCTTCTCCTTGCGCTGTACGCCGTAGCTGCCGCGCAGGATGCTGTCGTAGCTCAGCTCGATGCCGAAGCGGGCGGTGTCCTGTCCGCCCTCGAAGGAGCGTATGTCGCCGATGGTGCGCTCTGCCAGCGAGCCGAAGGGCCGGCGGCGGGCGTCGAAGGGCTCGGCGTGGAAGCCGAACTTGTTGCGGGGCAGGTTGAAGTAGGGCAGCTGCTTCACCTCGCAGTAGGTGCTGTAGCTGATGCGTCGCGGCCACACGGCCCAGTGGCGTGCGCCGTAGGTCACCTCGCCGGTCTTGCGGTCGACCACCTTCTTGTGGCGACCCTCCTCCAGACGGTCCTTGAACTGCTGGGCCGTCCACTCGGGGAAGAGCTCGTGCAGACCGAGGCAGAGGCTGTCCACCAGCTCGTTCCAGATGGTGTCGCGCTTATGGGCCCAGGCGGTGTCGCTGCGGTCGCCCGACTGGAAGTCCATGAAGATTTTGTATTCGGGAATACTGCTGGCCAGCAGTTGTCCGTCGCTGCTGAGTATGTTTCCGCGATTGGGGCGCACGCGCACACTGTCGCTCCTCTGGCTCTCGGCCACGACGTCCCAGTAGTACCTGTTCGACGTCATGGTGTAGGCAGCCTTGGCAATCACGGCCACACCTACCAGCGTGAGCAACACCGCTATAACCAAGTAGCGCGGCAACACCTTATCTTTGCTAAACTTACTCACCTTGAATTATTTTACGTTTTACGGATTTACGAATTTACTATCTGTTATCTTTGCGGCGGCAGGACTGCTCATTCCTCCACCGGCACGATGTAGGGCGGCTGTTCGGGCATCATCAGCTGGTTCTCCTCGTCCTGGCTGAGCACCTTGAGCACGTTGCTCTGCCGGCACAGCTCGGTGAGGTTGCTGGAGCTGGACATGGCCCTGAACTTCGCGTCGGTCAGTTCCTTTTCCAGCCGGCTTATCTCGATGACGTCCTGCTGGCACTGGTAGCGCACTCCGACGTAGACGCAGGTGAGGAGCACTACGAGGACGATGAACCAGACGTAGTGTCTGACGAGTGCCAGGAGGTAGTCTCCACCCACTATCTGCCTCAGTGTCAGCGTGCCTGTGGGGGCATCGTCGTCTTCGCTGGCCTGCTCCTTGAGCTGGCGCAGGGTCTTAGCCCCCCCTACTGCCCCCGAGGTCGAAGCCCCTGAGGCCCCTGAAGCCCCCCCTACTGCCCCCGAGGGGGCTTCTATAGTTTCGCCGCTCTGGGAAGGGTCTATCGTGTCCCCCTCGGGGGACGAAAGGGGGGCCTCCTGGTCCTCTGGGATTTCTATAATCAGTTCAGGGTCTTTCATTGCTTTTCTCTTATCGCTTGTCGTCCGACACTTTTTCGGCAATGCGCAGCTTGGCGCTGCGGCTGCGGGGGTTGCGTGCCAGCTCCTCGTCGGAGGGTGTCACCACCTTATTATTAATAATGTGTAGCGGGGCCTTCACCCGTCCGAAGAAATCCTTCTCGGTGTGTCCCTCGACGTTGCCGCTTCGCATGACGTTCTTCACCATGCGGTCTTCCAGCGAGTGGTAGGTGATGACCACCAGCCGTCCGCCGGGGCGCAGCAGCTCTGTGGCCGAGGTGAGCATTTCGCGCAGCACCTCCATCTCCCTGTTCACTTCTATGCGCAGGGCCTGGAAGAGCTTGGTGGCGTCCTTCTTCCAGCCAAAGGCCCACGAGGCCTCCAAAGGCGAGCCCCCCCCTACGGCCCCCAAAGCCCCCCCCCCTACGGCCCCCGAGGGGGCTTCTATAGTTTCGCCGCTCAGGGAAGAGACTATCGTGTCCCCCTCGGGGGACGAAAGGGGGGCCTTGCCCTCGGGGGACGAAAGGGGGGCCTTGCCCTCGGGGGACGAAAGGGGGGCGTTTATTGCCCTTAGCAGTTGTCCGGTAGTCTCTATGGGCTGCTGCTGGCGGGCCTTCACGATGGCCTTTGCCAGGCGTCGTGCGTCGGCCAGCTCGCCGTAGAGGCGGAAGATGTCGGTGAGCTGCTGCTCGTCGTATCCGTTCACCACGTCGGCGGCGGTCTTGCCGGCGCGGCGGTTCATGCGCATGTCGAGTGGACTGTCGAAGCGGAAGGAGAATCCGCGGCTGGCATCGTCGAAGTGGTGCGACGACACGCCCAGGTCGGCCAGTACGCCGTCCAGACAGTCTACACCGTAGTAGCGCATCCAGTTCTTCACATACCTGAAATTGCTGCGCACGAAGGTGAAGCGGTCGTCGGCAGCGATGTTCTTCTCAGCGTCGGCATCCTGGTCGAAGGCGTAGAGGTGGCCCTCCGGACCCAGCCGGCGCAGTATCTCGCCCGAGTGTCCGCCGCCACCGAAGGTCATGTCGGCATAGACGCCGCCGGGCTGAATGTCCAGCCCGTCGACACTCTCCTGAAGGAGTACCGGTACGTGATATGTCCCTGCCGTCGTTGCCATAGCGCCTCTTTCATTATTTCTTAGCCATCAGGGCCTGCAGTTTCGCCGCGAAGTCCGCCTGCGAGAAGAACGGTTTCTCCATCTTCTCGGCAGCCCAGATCTCGATGGTGTCCCTGACGCCGATGAATCTCACCGACTGCTTAATATCGGCCAAATCCAGGTAGCGGCGCGGGATGAGCACACGTCCGCTGCCGTCGATGGGCAACTTCTCGGCCTCCGACACCCAGACGCGATAAATCATCTCGCTATCGCTGTCGAACTCGTTGACGTTCTCAGACAGCGCGTCGGTGATGCGGTTCCAGGCCGTCATCGGGTAGAGCACCAGGCAGGGTTGCGTATAGTGCATACGAAGCACCAACACATCGCCATCCGGCTCCTCCGCCTGTATAATCTTGCGGAAGGCGGAAGGGATGAAAACGCGGCCCTTCGCGTCGGTCTTCGATTCTATGTTGCCCAGAAATCTCATATTCCGATAATTCGCCACAAAATTAAGCATAAAATTCCCCACCGCAAAACACTTCGCCCCACTTCACTACATATTTAACTTTATTTTACAGTATTCTGGCCCTTTCATGCCCTTTTCCTTCACACTTTCCCGATTTTGTGCATACGCTTTTCGGCGGCAGTCTGGCCGACTGACGCTTTGGTTGCGTACCCCAAAGGATGTGTGCGCCCACCAATGCTCCCTTCTGTTGATGGGAAAGAGCCGTGGAAAAGGTGTCGTTGCAAGTATATTAAATGTAGAAAGGGCAAAGACAATCTACAAACCACGTCAGTGTTTGTATAAACGCCGACGTGGTTTGTACAAACGCCGACGTGGTTTGTACAAACACTGACAGCGTTTGAAGATTTGAGGCCCAGCAACCCACCCCCAAGAGACCCTCCCCCAAGAGACCCACCCCCCGGCCCCTCCCCAAGAGACCCTCCCCCGGCCCCTCCCAAGGGAGGGGAGTAGAATGTTCTACCGCCTCTAAGTCTAACTACTCCCCTCCCTCACAGGGAGGGGCTGGGGGGAGGGTCTCTTGGGGAACGGTGGGGCCTAAACCCTCTCCACCTGCTTCACGCCCTTCACCGTGCGCAGCTTCTTGATGAGCGTCTCCAGGCGGGTGTTGTCGTTAATCATGATGGTCATGGTGCCGCGGAAGAGACCGTCGTTGGAGTCGATGTTGATGCTGCGGAGCACCAGCTTCTCGTCTTTCGAGATGATGGAGGTGAGGTTGTTGACGATGCCCAGGTCGTCGTTGCCTATGATGCGCAGCGTTATCTGGTACTGCGACGAGCCTTTCCCGCTCCAGCGTGCCTTGACGACACGGTAGCCGAAGCGTCGGCGCATCTCGGGGGCGTTGGGGCAGTCCTCGCGGTGAATCTTGATGCCGCCGCCCGTGGTGACGAAGCCGAAGACGGGGTCGCCGTAGATGGGGTTGCAGCAGTGGGCCAGGTGGAAGTCCAGCCCCTTGAGGTCCTGGCCGATGACGAGCACGTCGTCGGACAGCTGGGGGTTGAGGCCCGGGAGCTGCGAGTTGTCGAGCACGAACTCCTCGGCCGAGCGCGTCTCGCCTCTCACCTCTCCGTTCTCGCCCTTTAGCTCCAGGTACTTCTCGATGACGGTCTGCACGTCGAGCGTCTCGCTGACCAGGTCGCGGTAGAAGTCGCTGCTCTCCTTGTAGCCCAGCTTGCGTATGACGCGCATCATGGTTGCCTCGTCCTGCTCTATGTGGCGGTTGCGGAACTTGCGCTCCAGCATCTCCTTCACCAGCAGGGCCTCCTTCTGCTGCGTCTCCTTGATGGCCAGGCG
>CAMPCG010000121.1 GCA_946644025.1 uncultured Prevotellaceae bacterium
CTGGTTCTGGCAGACCAACTGGCTCATCTTCGAGTGCTGGCTGCTGGTGTTCATCGTCTGCCTCATGGTGTGCGTGAGCTGCTTCACGCCCGCACCCTCGCAGGCTCAGGTCGATGCCATCACCTTCTCGGCCGACTTCAAGAAGAGCATCAAGGAGAGCTGGGGCGCCTTCGACATCATCGGCACGCTCGTCGTTATCGGCCTCTGCGCTTGCTTCTATGCCTATTTCTGGTAAAACATTATATGGAAGCGTGGAAACTGGAGCTTACCTCGTGCGGAGAAAAGCTTCAGTTTACACGCTTCCACATTAAATATAAATGTGAAAGGGAAATGATCATATTCTATACGAGATGTTCACCCTGACACAGCTGCAGACACTTTGTCAGGCCGTTATGGGCGAGTGACTGCACAATTTCCTAAAGAAGCTGAAAGAGCTGGACTTCATCGAGAGGACGAACCTCATATACAAGGTCACGTCAAAGTAAGGAGCTGCTCTTTACCGCTTCAACAAGGGCGCATACAATAAAACGCCCGACTTCAAACTTTGATAATTCCTAATCCGTAGTTAATGAAATGTTAGAAGAACTGACACAGGAAGTATATAAGGATAACTTTGACATAGTGAAACTGGGACTGTTTGTGTCTCTTTTGTGTTTTCTTTTTTGTATTACAAGTTGTAGTAAAGACGAAGAAATACCTTTCTGCTACTCGGCAGGAGTAATTGATGTTGAGAATGATAGCGTTTATGCTCGCTTGACTTTTGATACACCAGATGCGACAAAACCACCCTATCCAAATAGCCTTCTTGTATTTGGTCTAAATGAGTTAAATTATACTCCTCAAGTTGGTGACATGATTTCTTTTATAATTACGGATTGGGAATTGAAATCCAAAAACGACAATTATGAATTTATGAGCACTGATTACATGCTTTTTCGCGTTAATGTTGAACCATGCCAATAGTTACAACCATGAAATAGTACAGAACTTTTTGTGGCGCATCGTATGGAAGGACTTTTAGCGAAAGTTGAATTATATTACAATACATCCATACAAAACTAAAAAAACTTTTTACAAAGAACTATGTTAGAAGAACTGAAACAGAAAGTATTCAAGGCCAACCTTGACCTGGTGAAGCAGGGCCTCGTGATTTTCACTTGGGGCAACGTCTCAGGCATTGACCGTGAGAAGGGCCTCGTCGTCATCAAGCCCAGCGGCGTCTCATACGACGAGATGAAGGCCGAGGACATGGTCGTCGTAGACCTGGAGACGGGCAAGGTGGTCGAGGGCGACCTCAACCCCTCGAGCGACACGCCTACACACCTCGTTCTTTACAAGGCGTTCCCCAACATCCAGGGCGTAGTGCATACCCACAGCACCTACGCCACCGCCTTTGCACAGGCCGGACGCGACATTCCCAACATCGGTACCACCCATGCCGACTATTTCTACAAGGACATTCCCTGTACCCGCGACATGACGCGTGAGGAGGTGGAGGGACAGTACGAGCTGGAGACGGGCAACGTCATCGTAGACGAAATCCTGAACCGCCGCAAGATTAACCCCGACCACACCCCTGCCGTGCTGGTGAAGAACCACGGCCCGTTCTCGTGGGGCACCTCGCCTGACAATGCCGTGTACAACGCCAAGGTCATGGAGCAGTGTGCCAAGATGGCCTTTGTCTCCTTCTCCGTCAACCCAGGCACGACGATGAACCCGCTGCTGGTCGAGAAGCACTACAGCCGCAAGCATGGGCCCAACGCCTACTACGGGCAGAAGGGACAGAAACACTGACTCCCCCGCAGTCCGGCGAATGAGGGTTGAGCGTTGTTTCGGCCCTTAAGTGAAGGCCGTCTCCTCCTATAGTCTATGTATAGGAAGAGACGGTCTTTTCTCTGCCGTTTTAGTAAAGTCGGCGTTTCCCCCTGTTTTCCAGCAAGTCAGGACTTGTACCCCTATGGTCCGCTTTTGGGTTAAATAATCTTTTTTTCAGGTGTCACTTTGCTGCCGTCTCGGAAATTCTGAGTAAATTTGCAGCGCAATGGAAAAGATGATTATTTATCAGGTTCTGCCCCGTCTTTTCGGAAACAAGAACCATACGTGTAAACCCGGCGGCACGATTGAGGAAAACGGCTGCGGGAAGTTCAATAATTTTACCCCTTCTGTGCTGAAGTCACTGCGAGAGTCAGGCTACACTCACGTGTGGTACACGGGAGTGCTTCGCCATGCCACCATGACCGACTACTCGGCCTACGGACTGCCTCGCCAGCATCCTGCTGTGGTGAAGGGCCGTGCGGGTTCTCCCTACGCCGTCGTGGACTACTACGATGTAGACCCCGACCTGGCCGTGAGTGTGGAGCGCCGCATGGAGGAGTTTGAGAAGCTTGTGAACCGGACCCACCGCGCCGGTCTGAAAATGATTATCGACTTTGTGCCCAACCACGTGGCCCGTCAGTACAAGAGCGTTTGCAAGCCCGAGGGCGTGCGCGACCTGGGCGAGGACGACGACCCGACGAAGGGCTTCGAGCCAGTGCACAACAACTTCTACTACTGCCCCGGACAGGCCTTTACCCCTTATTTCGACCTCTACCACGGCCAGCCCGAGCCCTATACCGAGTTTCCCGCACGTGCAACGGGTAATGACCACTTCGACAACGCCCCGGGGCGCAACGACTGGTACGAGACGGTGAAGCTGAACTACGGCGTGGACTACTATGCCGGTGGCGTAGGCCATTTCTCGCCCACGCCCGACACCTGGCAGAAGATGCTCGACATCCTTCTCTTCTGGGCTGCTAAAGGCATCGACGGCTTCCGCTGCGACATGGCCGAGATGGTGCCGGCAGCGTTCTGGGCATGGGCCACGCCACGGGTCAGGGAGCAGTTCCCGCATGTTATCTTTATTGGTGAGGTCTACAATCCCGACCTCTACCGCTGCTATCTGCAGTCAGGTTTTGACTACCTGTACGACAAGGTGGGCATGTACGACACGATGCGCGACGTCATCTGTCACCGCCGCCCGTCGGAGGCCATCACCTGGGCTTGGCAGCAGACCGACGACATTCGCCGCCAGATGCTCTACTTCCTGGAGAACCACGACGAGCAGCGCATAGCCAGCGACTTCTTCGCCGCCAGCGGCGAGAAGGCAGTGCCGGCCCTGGTGGTGCTGGCTCTCATGCAGCAGAACCCCTTCATGGTCTATTGTGGCCAGGAGTGGGGCGAGCGCGGCATGGACCAGGAGGGATTCAGCGGTCACGACGGCCGTACCACCATCTTCGACTATTGGTCTTTAAGTGGTGAGGACGGAGGGGTGAGAGGTGAGAGGTTACCTTCGCGGCAGAACATTCCGCCCACCTCTCACCCCTCACCCCTCACTGCTATTTACAGCCGGGTGCTCAACCTTGCCCGCCGGGAGAAGGCCGTCACTGAGGGACGTATGTTCGACGTGATGTATGTCAACCGCCAGTATCAGCAGCAGTATGCCTTCCTGCGCAAGGCCGACAAGGAGCTGTTGCTCGTCGTGGTCAACTTCGCCGATGAGCCTGTCGACATGCAGCTTGTGCTGCCTGACCATGCCTTCGGCTATATGGAGATACGCGAGAAGGCCTACAACGCCGAGGTCCTGCTGAAGACGGGGAACGACATGTCGCCTGTAACCGACGGAACAGAGAAGCTGGTGCTCATGCGCGACCAGGCAGTGTCGGTCGGCTTGCCTGCACGTGGCGCTGTGGTATATAAAATGGTGGTATGAGAACTGAGATTAGACTATGAACTGGAAATTTATTATCAGCTGGACTGTAAAGTTCGCTTTGTGCGTGGTGGTGTGGGACATCGCCGTGTGGCTAACAAATAGTATGGGCTATGCCTTCTTCATGGCCCTTGGTCTTCTCATCGTCCTGGTCATCATCGAGGCATACGTCAAGAGCTGGTGGGAGAAGCGTCGTGAGGGCAAGACGGAACTGTTGGCTCTCCTGGCACTCAGTCTGCCTGTCGGAGCAAGTGCCGGCCATTATGTGCCCGAAAACCGCGCCTTTGTCTGCGAGAACGGCCAGACCCGTTTCACCCGTGCGCTCTACGGCGGACACAGCGACTACCGTCTGGAGACGAGCGACAAGCCCATCTTCGCCATCGTGAAGAAAGGCCACCACCGCAGCCTCACCTTTGAGGTGGAGGGCGTTCGTCTCGACTCGGCGCAGTACACCTGGTGCAGTTATGAGAACGGAATCCGCATCTATACGCTGTGGGACCACCGCTGGGAGCGCTTTGGCGACGGCGTCATCCGCGTGAAGGCCCTGGCGCTGCTCGACCGTGAGGGTGCCGCCTTCGAGTTCATCGGCGACAAGTGGCAAGGCCCCTTCCGCATCAAGTACCGTCTCTGCAAGATAGCCAGCGAGAAGATGAACCGCAACGGCGACCTTGGTCTTGACGACAGGGCCATCTTCGAGCCGTCGCCCACCGGCGAGGGCCTTCAGGAGGGACTCTGTGCCAGCTTCCGCAACTTCGGCCACTTGGTAGTCCATCTCGACGAGGTGGCCCCCATTGGCGACATCTCGGCCACCGACATCTTCAACAACACCGTTGCCCAGTACAAGCAGATGGCCGACCGCGTTGTCTTCAACACCCCCGACCCCCACATCAACACCCTTGGCTGGGCCCTCGTCATGGCTGCCGACGGCGACTGGGACGGCAAGACGTGGCTCCACGGCTGCATAGGCTGGCGCACATCGCTGCCCGGCTGGCGTGCTGCCTACATGGGCGACGTGCTGGGATGGGACGACCGCGCCGTGACCCACTTCAACGCCTACGCCAACAGCCAGGTGACGCAGGTGCCGCCCACTGTCAAGCATCCCTCGCAGGACCCCGAGCAGAACATGGCCCGCGCCAAGAAGGAGTGGGGCACACAGATGTACAGCAACGGCTACATCTGCCGTTCGCCCGAGCGCAACGACCAGATGCACCACTACGACATGAACCTCTGCTACATCGACGAGCTGCTCTGGCACTTCCAGTTCAATGCCGACAAGGTCTACATGCGCAAGATGTGGCCCGTCATCAAGAGCCACCTGGAGTGGGAGAAGCGCAACTTCGACCCCGACGGCGACCACCTCTACGATGCCTACTGCTGCATCTGGGCCAGCGACGCCCTCTATTATAGCGGCGGAGCCGTGACCCACTCCTCGGCCTATAACTACCGGGCCAACCGCCTGGCGGCACGTATCGCCGAGATTATCGGCGAGAATCCCGCCCCCTACCGGGACGAGGCCAACGCCATTCTCAAGGCCATGAACGAACGGCTATGGGTGAAAGGCGCCTCCACGCCCCCGCACTGGGCTGAGTATCAGGACGCCCTGGGCTTGCAGCGGCTTCATGAGAGCGCCGCCGTGTGGAGCGTCTACACCCCCATCGACTGCGGGGCCGGCACGCCCGAGCAGTTCTATCAGGCCACGCAGTACGTCGACAGCGAGATTCCCCACATCGACGTCGAGGGCACCGGCCTGCAGACCATCGCCACGAGCAACTGGATGCCCTACGCTTGGAGCATCAACAATGTGGCACCGGCCGAGGTGATGCACACCGCGCTGGCCTACTTCCAGGCCGGACGTCCCAACGAGGGCTACAACCTGCTCAAGGCCAACATCATGGACAACATGTACCACGGACAGTCGCCCGCCAACTTCGGACAACTGAGCCGCTACGACGCCGCCCGCGGCGAGTGCTACCGCGACTTCGGCGATGTCATAGGCATCAGCAGCCGCACGCTCATACAGGGACTCTTCGGCATCATTCCCAACGCCCTCTGGGGCGAGTGCATCATCCGCCCGGGATTCCCCTCAGCGTGGGACAAGGCGCAGATACGCACACCCTACCTGGAGTACAAGTACACCCGCACTGGCACCAAGGTGCGCCTGGAGGTGTGGCAGAACTTTGCCCGTCCGCTGAAGATTGTCGTGCGCCAGAACGAGGCCCAGGGACGCTACCGCGACATCGAGGGCAACGCCGAGCAGCACCAGGTCATCGAGTATGAGGCCCAGCTCCCGACGTCCACCCCCCAACACCTATCATCCAACACCCACCCAACAGCCAACGCCCTCGGCGGTGCCTTCACCCCATCCGGCGCTAAGTTCAGGAAGGTCTATTTCGAGCCCAGCCTGAACGCCAAGCTTACCGACATCTTTAATAATCAGTACACCTCGCCGCGTCCCCAGACCACCACGCTGCAGATTCCCGTGCAGGGGGTAGGGGAGTGGTGCCACCCCAAGTACCAGCCCACTATCGACGACTCCGGGCTGCGCCGCATGGTGCGCAAGGGCGAGGTCACCCTTCAGGGCGTGCCCTTCCGTACGCCCAAAGACGGTAACAACGTCATGTTCGTAAGCCTCTGGGACAACTATCCCGACGAGGCGCTCATCCCCCTGCAGGGCAAGGCCTCGACGGCTTTCCTGCTCATGGCCGGCACTACCAACCACATGCAGAGCCGCATAGACAACGGCGTCGTCATCGTGCGCTATGCCGACGGCTCCAGCACCGAGCTGCCCCTGCGCAACCCCGACAACTGGTGTCCCATAGAGCAGGACTACTACGTAGACGGCAAAGCCTTCTCTTCGGCCACGCCCCGCCCGTATCGTGTCAGCCTTGCCACGGGTGACGTGAGCCGCGACTTGGGGGCGAAGCTGGGGTTCAAGGGAGCCGACAAACGCGAGATTCCCGGTGGTGCCGCCCAGCTGCTGGCCATGCCCCTCGACCCGAAGAAAGAACTGTCGAGCCTTAGCGTACGCGCCCTTTCCAATGACGTCATCATCGGTCTCATGGCGGTGACGCTCCAGTAGAAATGTGAGGCCCGACACCCGCGGTTGGCGGTTTACCCTCCACCTTTCAACTCATGCGGTTGGCGGTTTATCCGCCAACCCTTAACACTCAACTCCCGATGGAAAAACTGATAGAACTCTATAAGGAATGGCGGGGCGCGTCACCCTCGCGCTGCGACCGTCTGGCGGGAGCTGGTAGCAACAGAGCCTACTACCGCCTGACCGACGCCGATGGCAGTACGGTGATAGGCTGTGTGGGGACGAGCCGCGAGGAGAACGAGTCCTTCGTCTACCTCTCCCGCCATTTCGCCAGCAGGCAGCTGCCGGTGCCCGAGGTGCTTGCTGTGAGCAGCGACCACCTGCGCTACCTGCAGACCGACCTGGGCTCCACCTCGCTCTTCGACGCCATCAGCACCGGGCGCCAGGCGGGCGGCAACTACAATGAGCAGGAGCGCGAGCTGCTTCGCCAAACCATCCGCGAACTGCCTCGCCTGCAGTTCCTTGGCCACGAGGGGCTCGACTATTCCCACTGCTATCCACAGCCGCAGTTCGACGAGGAGGGCATCTTCTTCGACCTCAACTATTTCAAGTACTGCTTCCTGAAGGCCACCGGCATCGACTTCCACGAGGTTCGCCTCGAGGCCGACTTCCGGGCCTTGGCGCGTGACCTCCTGGCCGAGCCCTCAGCGTCGTTCCTCTACCGCGACTTCCAGGCCCGCAACGTCATGATATCCTGCCCCAGCCCTGCGGCAGGGGGTGGGGTGGGGGTTTGTTTCATCGACTTCCAGGGTGGCCGCCGCGGACCTTACTACTACGACCTGGCCTCCTTCCTCTGGCAAGCCTCGGCCCGCTATCCCGACAGCCTGCGCCGGGAACTTGTCGACGAGTATTACGCCGCCGCACAGGAAATCACACAACACCCATCACCCACCACGCTGCCCGACCGCGACATTTTCGACCGTCGGCTGCAGCGCTTCGTCTTCTTCCGCACCCTGCAAGTGCTCGGTGCCTACGGCTTCCGCGGCTATTTCGAGCGCAAGCGCCATTTCATCGAGTCCATTCCCCCTGCACTCGACAACCTGCGCCAGCTGCTGGCCGACGGTGCCTGCCCCTATCCCTACCTGGCCGAGGTGCTCACCAGGCTGGTGTCCCAGCACCCAGCACCTAACACCCACCACCTATCACCCATCACCCAACACCCAGCCCCCCTCGTCGTCCGCGTCTTTAGCTTCTCCTACAAGAAAGGCATTCCCGCCGACGAGAGCGGCAATGGCGGCGGCTACGTCTTCGACTGCCGTTCGACGCACAACCCCGGCC
>CAMPCG010000122.1 GCA_946644025.1 uncultured Prevotellaceae bacterium
TGTATCTGCTGGCCCGCGTCATCAAGTCGATGGGCATCAAGATGGTGCTCTCGGGGGAGGGCGCCGACGAGATATTCGGCGGCTACCTCTATTTCCACAAAGCCCCCTCGGCCAAGGATTTCCACGAGGAGACCGTCCGCAAACTCTCCAAGCTCCACCTCTACGACTGCCTCCGCGCCAACAAGAGCCTGTCGGCATGGGGCGTTGAGGGGCGTGTACCTTTCCTCGACAAGGAGTTTCTCGATGTGGCCATGCGTATCAACCCCGTGGCGAAGATGTGTCCGGGACAAACGATAGAAAAGAAGATTGTACGCGAAGCCTTTGCCGATTTGCTGCCCGACGCCGTGGTCTGGCGACAGAAGGAACAGTTCTCAGACGGCGTAGGCTATTTGTGGATTGACACCTTGAAGGCCATCACGACGGCAGCGGTGTCCGACGAGCAGATGGCCCACGCCGCCGAGCGGTTCCCCATCAACCCGCCCAAGAACAAGGAGGAGTATTACTACCGCAGCATCTTCGCCGAGCACTTTCCCAGCAACTCTGCCGCCCGCAGCGTACCGTCCGAGGCCAGCGTAGCCTGCTCCACCGCCATCGCCCTTGAGTGGGACGCCGCCTTCCGCAACATGAACGACCCCAGTGGCCGGGCCGTCAATGGCGTACACGAAATGGCGTACTGACGGCAACGATAAGAAACGGGGGGCTTAACGACCGATTCGGGTCAAATCTTCGGAAGCCAGTTGCAGGATGGCCTTTGCCATCTTCGACATGCGCTCTGCCGCGGCCGACGTGCTGACCATGATGCGGTCGGCGGAGAGGTCGTAGAGCATGAAGCCGGTGCTGTCGGTCATCGAGAGGCCGTTGTTGAACGCATGGACAGCAAAGGGATAGCTATAGCTGCTGCTGGTGACATCGCGGCTGAAGGCGAAGTCGGTGTGAGCGATGCCCATCTGCCCGAGCAGCGTGGCAGCCAAGTCGCTCTGGTTGCAAATCATGTCGAGCTTACGCGGACGCTTCACGGCGCCGCCCGTCCATATCATCGGGATGAGGTTGCGGTCGGGGTGCTGCTCGGTGTATTCGTGGAAGTCGCTGCTGTGGTCGGGCAAGAAGACGATGAGCAGATTGTCCCACTGGCTGGATGCTTTCATCTGACGCAGGAAGCGGCCTATGCACTGGTCGACGTAGTAGAAACCGTTGTACTGCTTCTCCTCGTACTTGCTGACGGGCACGTCCCAAGGCTCATGGCTGCTCAGCGTGGAATAGCCGATGAGGAACGGACGGGAGCCGTCGTGGCTGAGCACCATCTGGCCAAGCGTCTCGAAGGTGATGTCGTCGCGCACGCCCCACTTCGAGGTGGACTGCTCCTGCTGGGTGTAGTCCTTCTTCCAATGTAGGCGCTCGAAGCCGGTGCTGACGAGGTAGCCCTTCATCTTCGTGAAGTTGATGTCGCCGCCATAGAGGTATTCGGTAGTGTAGCCCTCGCGCTGCAGACTGCGGGCGATGGCGGGCAGATGAGCCACCTTGTTGGACATCTTCATCACCGACATGGTGGGAAAGGACAGATAGCCGCTCAGGGCACTCACCGTGCCGCGGTCGGTGCGGTAGCTGTTGCCGTAGCAACGGGTGAAGTCAATGCCCTCCTCGGCGGCCTGCTGCAGGTTGGGCATGACCGGAAGGAACATCTTTCCGCAGCTCTCCAACAGAATGACCACCACGTTGGGCCGCTGCGTAGTGAGCAGGGTATCGCCAGCCATGGCCTCACTGTCGTAAAGTCCGGCGGTGAGGCGGTGCAGCTCGGCCTCGTCGTAGAACGAATAGGCGACGCTCTCGCTGGCCGTGCTCTCCAGCGAGGCGACGAAACTAAACACGGGGTTGACGGCAGCGTGGTTAAGATACTGGTTTTGTGAGAAATATACCTGACCGACATTGGTCGTCGACTCATCAAGTCCTCCGCGAATACCGACCACCATCAGGGGCAGGCACAACAGGTAGAAGAGCGTGGATACCGATTTCGTTTTCACTGATTTGCTATCGGCGGATTTGCCTTCACGAGGGGCACAATAGGCCCTGACCTGACGCAGGTATCCCCCGAAGACGGCAGCCGCCAGCAAGAGGAAGGCCACAAGCCGCAGGAGCAGATAGCCGGTGCTGACGCTGGCCATGGCCTCGGTGGGTGTCGCCAGATACTGAAGACAGGAGGCGTCGAGCTTGAAGCCCCAGAAAGGATAAAGGCTGGCATCGGCCACCAAGGCCAGGGAAATGGCCAGGGATGCCAAGGCAAAAAAAACGTGAAGGGCAGCAGCGACCCACTTGCCACTCCACCACACGTCGGCCATGACCAGCAGCAGGGGCACAGCCAGGATGTAGAGGGAAGTGGAAAGGTCGAGCGTTAGCCCATGGGCCACGACCTGGAACAGGTCTGCAAAACTAAAAGGGTGTTCATCCTGGCAGTAAAGCATGAATAGGGCCTTGCCAAAGATGAACACGAAGGTGGTCCATAAATAAGTGCCTAAAAGGAACCTGACGCTGCGCAACATAGGAGAGCCCTCAATAGCTGAACACGCCGTGCTCGCTCTCGATGGTCAGCGAGCGCTGTCCCTTCTCTATGCGGCCTACGACCTGTGCGTCGATGTTGAAGCCGCGGCTGATGTCGATGACGGCCTGGGCCACCTCGGGCCTGACGTAGACCTCCATGCGGTGACCCATGTTGAACACCTGGTACATCTCCCTCCAGTCGGTGCCCGACTGCTCGTGGATAATCTGGAAGAGTGGCGGGACGGGGAACATGTTGTCCTTCACCACGCGGCAGTCGTCGCCCACAAAGTGCAGCACCTTGGTCTGGGCACCGCCCGTGCAGTGTACCATGCCGTGAATCTCGGGCCTCAGCTCGTCGAGCACCCGCTTGATGACCGGGGCGTAAGTGCGCGTCGGCGAAAGCACCAGCTGGCCGACGGTGAGCTGCGAGGCCGACTGCGACGCTGTCGCAGTGTACGGGACAGGGTCGGTGAGGGCGTAATGGCCGCTATAGACAAGCTCGTCGGGCACGGCATGGTCGTAGCTCTCGGGATAGCGCCCGGCCAGGTATTTGGCAAAGACATCATGACGGGCCGAGGTGAGCCCGTTGCTGCCCATGCCGCCGTTGTACTGCTTCTCGTAGGTGGCCTGTCCCGTCGAGGAGAGGCCCACAATGACATCGCCGGGACGGATATTGGCATTGTCGATGACGTCGCTGCGCCTCATGCGGCAGGTAACGGTAGAGTCGACGATGATGGTGCGCACGAGGTCGCCCACATCGGCCGTCTCGCCACCCGTGGGCCAGATGCCCACGCCCATCTCGCGCAGCTCGGCCAGCAGGTCGTCGGTGCCCTGAATGATGGCCGAGATGACCTCTCCGGGCACGAGCATCTTGTTGCGGCCTATGGTGGAGCTGACCAGAATATTGTCGGTAGCGCCCACGCAGAGCAGGTCGTCGGTGTTCATCACGATGGCGTCCTGCGCAATGCCCCGCCACACGCCGAGGTCGCCCGTCTCGCGCCAGTACATGTAGGCCAGCGAGGACTTCGTGCCTGCCCCGTCGGCGTGCATGATGTTGCAGTAGTCCGGGTCGCCGCCCAGTATGTCGGGGATAATCTTGCAGAAGGCCTGCGGGTAGAGGCCCTTGTCGATGTTCTTTATCGCTGCGTGTACATCCTCTTTTGCAGCGCTAACGCCACGCATGGCGTATCGGTTACCGTGGTTTTCCATCCCGAAATGGTTTTATTGTTTGTCTTCAATCTTGTGATACATTGCTTCCACCAGCGAGAGCATACCCTCGTTGGGGTCTTCCTCACGCAAGAACGGAATGAGGATTTTGTTGAGCAGTTCCTGACACTCCACCTCCGAGATTCTCTTCTCCAGCTCATGGCCTATCTCCACGCGCACGCCCTTGTCCTGATAGGCAAGGACGACGATGAGCATGTTGTCGTTGGGCTTGAAGTTCTCGAACAGGGCGTAGGAGAACGACTCCACGTTGGAGTAAGCCACATGGTTGACCGCCACTATGAGCCCTTCCACGCCAAGCTCCACCTTGGCGTAGAGGAGTATGCGGTTCAGCTCGGCCTCGGTGTCGGGCGAGAGCACGCCGTCGGGATTCGACACGAATCGCGGCGGGTTGCCGCCATCGGGCAGTGGCACGGTGGCAAACGACCATCCCTCGTCACTTTCAGCAGCATCCGTCGCCGCCGACTGTGCCGGCTGTTCAGCCTTTGTGGTCTCGGTGTCCTGCTCCGGCTTGGCAGTATTGGCACTGCCCTGCTGTCCACATGCAGTCATAGCAGCAGCCAGCAGGGCAGTAAAAGCCACAGATAAAATTGATTTGAACGTCTTTCTCATTGATGGCAACTATTTCAGTCTGTTGATGATGCCCCACTCCTTGACGGCAGTCCAGTCGGGAGTGTCCGTGCGGTGCATGGTGAAGGGCGTGAACACGTTGGTGTCTACGAACATTTCGCCTTCCATCGTATCGCCGGCCAGCTTCACCTTCCACATCGTGTAGCCCTGGAAGCCGTCATCGCCGTTAGCAAAGGTTATCCTCAGCTCGTTGTCTCTGAGGTTCCAGCTCTTGATGCTGTCGGCGAGATAGGTTCCCCAGGGGGCATCGGCATATTTCTCCATGACGTATGCCTTGTCGTTCCAACGTCCGCCGTCGTTGTAGACGGGGTCTACGTCGAAGGTGATGACCACGCTGGTCGGCGTGTAGGTCTTGCCCTGATACTCGCGTCGCACGTCGAGCTGTCCCTCGTAAGTCACTTGGTGCCAGGTGGGTATCAGCTCGTTGTAGCCCCAGTGGCGCACCGTGCTCAGGTCGGGCAGCGAGCCGCGCTTGAAGGCGAAGGGCTGGTCTGAGCCGTCGTTAAGGTTGCACTGGCCGCTGAAGTTCTGGTCGTCGATGCTGTAGTTCGTCGTGGCGAACTTGTCGCGGGTCTCAAGGTAATCCACCTCGATGCCCACGTCGCCATTCTTGCGTGTCCATGTCTCCCACCTGATGTGATGGTAGGTCATGGGCAGAAGGGCGTTGTCGTAGTACTCGACGGCAAACCCGTCGCCGGAGATGGCGTGCTCACGCTCGTGACTGAAGTAGTACACGGTCTTCGTGGTCCTCAGCGTCTGTCCGCGGAAGGTGCGGGTGAAAAGCTGGCTGCTGGTCTCCCAAGTGCCCGACATGGTGAGGGCCACCTCTTCTTCCTTCTCGCACGAAGCCAACGTGACGGCGGCGACGAGGGCCGCCGTCAGCAAAATCATCTTATTGCTTTTCATTTTTGGGGCTTAGAATTTTATCTGGGGTGCCTTCTCTGCTCCTGCCTCAGCCTCGAACTTGCTCATCTTCTCGAAGCCGAAGAGGCCGGCCAGGAGGCTCTTGGGGAACGAGCGGATGACGACGTTGTACTGCTGGACGACGCCGTTGAAGGTGTTTCGTGCCTCGTTGATGCGGTTCTCCGTTCCTTCGAGCTGCACCTGCAGGTCGCGGAAGTTCTCGTTGGCCTTCAGGTCGGGATAGCTCTCGCTGATAGCGATGAGTCGGCCCAGTGCTGCGCCCAGCTCGCCCTGTGCCTTCTGGTACTCCTGCAGCTTCTCGGGGGTCAGGTTCTCCGGGTCCACCGTCATCTGTGTGGCTTTCGAGCGGGCGTTCACCACGCCTTCGAGGGTCTCCTTCTCGTGGGAGGCATATCCCTTGACAGTCTCCACGAGGTTGGGGATGAGGTCTGCACGACGCTGATAGGCACTCTGCACGTTGGCAAATGCCGTGGTGGCCTTCTCCTGCTCGCCCACCATTGAGTTGTAAGCACTGACAGCCCAACCGCCAATGATGACGACGGCTGCGATGATTCCGATAAGTGATTTGCTCAGTTTCATAATTGTTTGGTATTAAAAGGGTTAAGAATAAGTCATTGTGTTGCCTACCAACGTGACGTGGCACCGCCGCCGCCGAAGCTGCCGCCGCCGAAGCTGCCGCCGCTGAAGCCGCCGCCACCGCCGCCGCCGAAGCCGCCACCAAAGCCGCCACCACCGCTGAAGCCGCTGCTTGAAGCCTCGGCGAACGGGTTGGCCAGCAGATGGGGCATACCCACGAGGCCAAGCCACTGGTACTTGCGGTTCAGACGAGAGAAGAACATCAGCCAGGCTATCAGGCCAAGCAGGGAGAGGCCGAGGAACGTGGGCATCTCGCTGTCCTCGTCGCTGTCGAGGAGCGACGACATCTGCGGCAGTTCCTTCTTCTGCATCAGGGCATAGACGGCCTTGGTGAGGTAGAGCATGGCGCTGTCGGGCATCTCGGCCCGCATGGCCGGCACGACGTACTGCTGCTCCAGCCTGTGACACTCGGCATCGGTGAGGTCGGCCTCCAGCGCCCGTCCCGGCGACATATTGATAGAGTGGTCGCCATAGCCCACGACGATGACCAGTCCGCGGTCGCGGCGGCCCACGCCGTAGTTGTTGCCCAGGTCCTGCGCCATGCGGTAGGGGTCGTCGTTCTCTATATGGCCCACGACGGCTACAACCGTCTGAATATCAAACCTATCCTCCAATCCCCTCAAGATGATGTTCATGCTGTCCACGACGCTCTGCGAGAGCACGCCGTCGGGGTTGGAGACATATTGGGTGGAGTCCTGCAGATAGGGTATGGGCAGGTTCTGAGCATTCCAGTAGGTGGTCTCGCCCGTAGCGCTCATGGCCGTCTGGGGTGCGTGCTGGGGGGTGCTCTCTTCGCCCGACATCAGCACCATCTGGCTGAAGAACGCGCCGCTCACCAGTCCGATGATGAAAATCCATCCCCAGACCTTTTTGGCCTTGGCCCAGAGCGGATGGCTCTGCTCCCACTGGCGCTTGCGGGCGTTTAGCTCGCCCCTGTACTGAGCGGCCAGCGCCTCGTAGCGCTTTGAATACTGCCGCTTGCTGCCGCCCTTCTTGCCAAAGGCCCAGACGTTGTCGTCGTGAGCCCTGTCGTACTCGTCCTCCAGGTCTCTGATGGCATCGTTGTAGCGGTTGGTGAGGGCCGTCAGGTCGTCGGTCCTGAGTGCCAGCGCCGTGGTGGGCACGTCGTCCCACTTGCGGGTGATGGCGTAGCCACCCGCCACCAGCGCAGCCAGATAGGCCAGAAAATAAAAGTAGGATGTAACCATGTGTCAGTCTTCAGTCTTTCCCGTTCCACATCTCCCACGAGGCGAAAGCCTGCAGCAGGAGCATCTCCAGTCCGTTCTTCACCTGGGCTCCATGCTCCGCTCCGCGCTTCATGAAGAGCGTCGTGTCGGGGTTGTAGACCAGGTCGTAGAGTATGTTTCGCTCGTCAAGGGCCTCGTAGGGCAGCTGCGGACACTCGTTGGTGCGGGGGAACATACCCAGCGGGGTGCAGTTGACGATGACGTTGTATTCATGCACCACCTCGGGGGTGATGTTGCAGTAGCAGATGGTGTGTGGCCGCTCGTAGCGCGAGACGCAGACGGGCTCTATGCCGAGGCTCTTCAGACCGTAGCACACCGCCTTCGACGCGCCTCCCGTGCCCAGCACGAGGGCTTTCTTGTGATAGTTCTCCAGCATGGGCTCTATGCTCTGGGTGAACCCTATGACGTCGCTGTTGTAGCCCTTCATGTGTATCTTCCCGCCGTCGTGGGTCACGCGGATGACGTTCACCGCGCCGATGGCCCGCGCCTCGGGGCTCAGCTGGTCGAGGAACTCGATGATGCGCTCCTTGTAGGGGATGGTGACGTTGAGCCCCCGCAGCTCGGGATGGGCGGAGACCACCTCGATAATCTGCTCCACGTCGGGAATCTCGAAATTGATGTACTTGGCGTTAATGCCCTCGTCGGCGAACTTCTGGTTGAAGTAGTTCACCGAAAACGAGTGTCCCAGCGGGTAGCCTATTAATCCATACTTGTCCATAACTCTAACTGTTCAAGTTTCGCTTTCGCTCAACTTCCGTAGTTAGTGGTTAAAGGTAGTAAAGGGGAGTGAGAAGTCATTAGTTTGAGCATTTATGGCATCGAAGAGTAGCAGTCTATCGACTTCTAACTACTTCTAACTCCTTTTTACTACTTCTTACTACTC